>DASVFT010000023.1:0-29515 GCA_036379935.1 Solirubrobacteraceae bacterium
GAAGGGTTGTGGGTTCGAGTCCCACCCCCGGAGCTCGCGAGTGCGGCGCCCATCGGGCGCCGCACGTCGTCTTGGGCGCGGAGCGGTAGCGGCGATCAGTCCGCTGCCGCGTGGGTCTCGTCCATCGCTCGGGCGATGGCCGCGTCGCGGCGGCGGCGGAGGTCTTGGCGGCGGGCGACCAGTGGGGTGACGTCGCCGGCGGCCGCGGTGCGGGCGGCGGAGATCTGGCGCTCGATGTCGAGGAGCTCGAGCGTCAGGCGCTCTCCCTCGAGCGCGGCCTCGGACGGGCGCATCTCCCCCGCGCGCACGACCACCTCGGCCACCAGGGTCGCGAGCTCGTCGTCTCCCGCCGGCAGCTCGGCGCTGGCGCCGCCCAGCCGCTCGCGCAGGTGTGCGGCCGCGCGGCGCGTGAGGTCGCTGGTGAAGGTGGCCTCGAGGTCGAGCCCGGCCAGGGCCTCACGGCCCACAGCGGGCGCGGCCAGGCACTGCGCCAGGAAGGCGCGCTCGGCGCGCCCGGTGGCGTCGAGGGACGCGGGGTGCGCCGCGCCCGCTCGTTGCGGCGCGCCGTTGCCCGCGCCGGCCGCGCCGGCCTCCCTGCTCGCCGCCGCCGCGGGGCGGTCGGCCTGCGCCAGCCACGAGGCCACCAAGGCCGGAGCCAGCTCCGTCCGGTCGGCCACCAGCCCGACGAGCTCCTCGCGCATCGCGCTCGGCGGGATCTGCGCGAAGACCGGGCGCAGCGCCGCGATGACCGCGTCCTTGCCCTCCGCGCTGGACAGATCCCCCGCGCCGAGCTCGCGCTCGACGCGAAAGCGCACGAACGGCACCGACGCCTCGACGCGCTCGGCCATGGCGCGAGGGCCCTCGGCAGCGACGAGGTCGGCGGGATCGTTGCCCACCGGAAGCTCCACTACGCGCAGCGCCAGCTTGCGGCGCTCGGCCACGCGCGCGCCGCGCAGCATCGCCTCCTGCCCCGCGGCATCGGCGTCGAGCGCCAGCAGCACGGTGGGCGCGAGGCGCGCCAGCTCGCCGACCTGCTCGTCGGTCATCGCGGTGCCCATCAGGCCGACGGTGTGGCGCAGGCCGGCCTGGTGCATGGCGATCACGTCGGTGTAGCCCTCGGCCACGATCACCGCGCCGGCCTTGGCCGCCGGCGCGCGGGCGATGTCGGTCCCGAACAGGTGGCGGCCCTTGTGGTAGACGGCGTTGTCGGAGGAGTTGAGGTACTTCGGCTTCTGGTCGGCGCCCATGGCCCGCGCCCCGAAGCCCAGGACGCGCCCGCGCGCGTCGCACAGCGGGAACATGATCCGGCGCCGGAAGCGATCGTAGGGGCGCCCCTCGCCCTTGGCCCGCTGCGCCAGTCCGCAGGCCACCAGCTCGCGATCGGTGAAGCCCGCCCGCCGCGAGGCCGTGAGGACCTTGTCCCACGCGCTCGGCGCGTAGCCCACCCGGAACTCGCGCAGCGCCCCCTCCTCGAGCCCGCGGCCGGCGAGGTACTCGCGCGCGCCCGTCGCTTCCTCGGAGTCCCACAGGTAGCGCGCGTAAAAGGCCGCCGTGCGCTCGAGGAGCTCGAGCAGGCGCTCGCGCTCCTTGCGACGCTCGGTGGCGGCCGCGTCCTCCTCGACGACCTCGAGCTCCACGCCGAAGCGATCCGCCAGGTACTCGAGCGAGCCCTTGAAGTCCACGCCCTCCGTCAGCTGGACGAACTTGAAGGCATCGCCGCCCTCGCCGCAGCCGAAGCAGTAGAAGAGCTTCTCGGCCGGGTTGATCCCGAAGGACGGCGTGCGCTCGTCGTGGAACGGGCACAGGCCCTCGAAGCGGTTGACGCCCGCCCGCCGCAGCTCCACCCGCGTGCCCACGAGGTCGACCATGTCGACCGCGTCGCGCACGCGGTCGCGGGACTCGTCGGTGTAGCGGGCCATGCGTGGAATCTAGCTCCGCGGGGCATCCCGCCCCGCGACCTGAGAACGTGGCTCGGCGTCCGGCCGGCTAGACCGGCCGGCTTCGCCGGCCTCAGAGCGCGAACGCCTCGGGGACCGAGAGCGCCTCGAACGCACGGATGCAGTAGCGATCTGTCATCCCGGCCAGCCAGTCGGTGACGCGCTGGGGCAGGTCCGCGTCGGCCGCGCCGCCCCCGTCGGGGATGCGGTCGGGGTCGGCGACGTAGTGGTCGAAGAGCGCGCGGATCATCCCTTCGATCTTGGCGTGCTCGCGACGCGCCCCGTCGCCGAGGTAGACCTCGTCGAACATGAAGGTGCGCAGCACGTCCATGGCCCCGCCGGCCTCGTCGCCCTGGACGATGTCGCCCGCGCGCTCGGAGCACTCGACGAGGTCGTGGACCAGGGCGTCGATGCGCCGCGAGCCGGTGGTGCCCAGCACGGCGATCGGCTCGGCCGGCAGCTCCTCCGCGCTCAGCACGTCGGCCCGCAGCGCGTCGTCGATGTCGTGGTTGATGTACGCGATGCGATCGACGAGGCGCACGATCCGTCCTTCGAGCGTCCGGGGCAGCGGCGCTCGCCCGGAGTGGCAGAGGATGCCCTCGCGCACGTCCTCGCACAGGTTGAGGCCCGCGCCGTCGAGCTCGAGGACGTCGACGACGCGCAGCGAGTGCTCGTAGTGGCGAAAGCCGCCGCCGAAGCGCTCGCGCAGGCAGTCGTCGAGCACCGCCTCGCCGATGTGGCCGAAGGGCGGATGGCCGAGGTCGTGGCCCAGGCCGATCGCCTCGGTGAGGTCCTCGTTGAGCCGCAGCGCCCGGGCCACCGTGCGCGAGATCTGGGTGACCTCGAGCGTGTGCGTCAGGCGCGTGCGGTAGTGGTCGCCCTCGGGCGCGACGAAGACCTGCGTCTTGTGCTTGAGCCGCCGGAAGGCCTTGCTGTGCACGATCCGGTCGCGATCGCGCTGCAGCGGCGTGCGCAGCCCGCAGTCCTCCTCCGGGCGCGCCCGGCGCGGCGGCCACGAGCGCGCGGCCAGAGGCGACAGCCACGCCTCCTCGAACTCGCGGCGGCGCGCGGCGTAGCCCTCGGCCACCGGGCCGGGATCGGCGTGCGGGTCCATGCCCCGATTCTCGCATCGCCGGCCGCCGGCGCCGTCTCGCTAGGGTCGAGTGATGCTCGCCCTCATGACCTCCGCCACAGATCCGGGCGTCGAACTGGCCGAGATGCCCGACCCCGAGCCCCTGCCCAACGAGGCGCTCGTCGGCGTCAAGGCCGTCTCGCTGAACCGCGGCGAGGTGCGCGCCTTGAAGACGAAGCCGCCCGGCAGCCTCACCGGTTGGGACGTGGCCGGCGTCATCCGGCGCCCGGCCGCCGACGGCAGCGGGCCACCGGAGGGAGCGCGGGTGGTCGGACTCGACTTCGAGGCCTGGGCACAGCTCGCGGCCGTCCCGACCAGCAATCTGGCCGTGCTGCCCGACGAGGTGACGTTCAGCCAGGCCGCCTGCCTGCCCGTGGCGGGGATCACGGCGCTGCTGGCGCTCGACATCGCAGGCGACGTCCTGGCGCGGCGCGTGCTCATCACGGGCGCCAGCGGCGGCGTCGGGCGCTTCGCCGTCCAGCTCGCGCACCGCGCGGGCGCCCACGTGACCGGCGTCTCGTGCAACCCCGAGCGGGCCCGCGGCCTCGTCGACATCGGCGCCGACGACGTCATCCACGAGCTCGAGCCCGAAGGCGACGAGTTCGACGTCATCGTCGAGGGCGTCGGCGGCGTAGCGCTCGGCGCCGCGCTGCAGCGCGTGGCCGCCGACGGCACCGTCGTCTCGTTCGCCAGCACCGACCAGCGCCCGGTCGAGTTCCCGACCCGCGCCTTCTTCGGCCGCGCCCCCGGCGCCCGCCTCTACGGGCTGCTCGTCTTCCCCGAGGTGGCCAAGCGCCGCGGCGCCTCCGGATTGCTGGCCCGCCTCGCGTCGCTCGTCGCCGCCGGCCACCTGGACCCGCAGATCGACCTCGAACGCAGCTGGCGCGAGGCCGCCGAGGCGATCCAGGCGCTGCTGGACCGGCGCGTCGCCGGCAAGGCCGTGCTGCTCGTCGACTGACGTGTTCAGTCGCTCGCGGCACGGACCGCGGCCTGGGCGGCCGCGATCCGAGCGACGGGCACGCGGTAGGGACTGCAGCTGACGTAGTCGATGCCCGAGTGGTGGAAGAAGTCGATCGAGTCGGGATCGCCGGCGTGCTCGCCGCAGACCCCGAGCTCGAGGTCGGGCTTGGTCTTGCGTCCCAGCCAGGCGCCCATGCGCAGCATCTGCCCCACGCCCGGCGCGTCGATCGTCTCGAACGGCGAGCGGTCGAAGATCTTCAGGTCGATGTAGCGGCCCAGGATCTTGCCCTCGATGTCGTCGCGGCTGAAGCCCAGGCCGGTCTGCGTGAGGTCGTTGGTGCCGAACGAGAAGAAGTCGGCGTGCTCGCCGATCCGGTCGGCCAAAAAGCACGCGCGCGGCAGCTCGATCATGGTGCCGATCGTGTAGTCGGCCGGGTGCTCCATGCCCTCGTCGTGCGCGACGCGCTCGATGTAGTCGCGCATCAGCTCGAGCTCGCGCTCGTAGCCGACGAGGGGCACCATGACCTCGAGGTGGGGCATCTCCGCGCGCTCCCGTACCGCCTTGGCGGCGCGCATGATGGCGCGGACCTGCATCTCGTAGATCTCGGGGTAGAGCAGCCCGAGGCGGACGCCGCGCGTGCCGAGCATCGGGTTGACCTCCTGCAGCGAGCGCGCGCGATCGCGCTCGCGCCCCTCCGGGAGGTCGTCGGGGTCGGGCAGGAACTCGTGCAACGGCGGGTCGAGCAGGCGGATGGTGACCGGCAGGCCCTCCATCGCCTCGAAGATCCCCTCGAAGTCGGCCTGCTGGAGCGGGGCCAGCTCCTCCAGGCGCTTGCGGCGCTCGTCGGCGTCCTCGGCGAGGATGACGGAGACCATCTTCTCGTGCCGGTCCTCGCCGAAGAACATGTGCTCGGTGCGGCACAGGCCGATGCCCTCGGCACCGAACTCGCGGGCCCGCTGGGCGTCCTCGGGCGTGTCGGCGTTGGTGCGCACGCGCAGGGTGCGCAGCTCGTCGGCCCAGCGCAGCACGGTCTCGAAGGCCTCGCCCACCTCGGGCTCGACGAGCGGAACGTCGTCGGTGGTGATCGTGCCGGTGGTGCCGTCGATGGCGAGGCGGTCGCCGGCGTGCAGCGTCGTGCCGTTCACGCGGATCTCGCCGGCGGTGAGATCGATCTCGACGTCGCTGGCGCCGGTCACGGCGGGAACGCCCATGCCGCGCGCGACGAGCGCGGCATGGCTGGCCTTGCCGCCCTCGGAGGTGAGGATGCCCTTCGCGGCGTGAAAGCCCGCCACGTCGTCGGCCTCGGTGAACGGGCGCGCGAGGATGACGTCGCGGCCGTCGGCGGCGGCCTGCACCGCCTCCGCCGCGGTGAAGACGAGCTCGCCGATCGCCGCCCCCGGCGACGCCGCCACCCCGGAGGCGAGCACCTCGAACTCGGCCTGGGGATCGAAGGTCGGGTGCAGCAGCGCATCGAGCGTCTCGGGGTCGATCGTCGCGATCGCCTTCGCCTCGTCCAGCAGGCCCTCGCTGACCGCGTCGACGGCGAAGCGGACCGCGGCCTGGGCGGGGCGCTTGGCGTTGCGCGTCTGGAGCATGTAGAGCTGGCCCTCTTCGACCGTGAACTCGGTGTCCTGCATGTCGCCGTAGTGGCGCTCGAGCTCGCGCAGGATCTCCATCAGCTGCTCGCGCACCTCGGGCATCACGCGCTCGAGCTCGGAGATGTCCAGCGTGTTGCGCACGCCCGAGACGACATCCTCGCCCTGGGCGTTGACGAGGAAGTCGCCGGACGGCTCCGGCGCGCCCGTCACCTCGTCGCGGCTGAACGCCACGCCGGAGCCGCTGGTGTCGCCCTTGTTGCCGAACACCATCTGCTGCACGTTGACCGCGGTGCCCCATTCGTCGGGAATGCGATTGATGCGCCGGTAGGACACGGCCCGGTCGCCGTTCCAGGAGTCGAAGACGGCGAGGATGGCCTGCTCGAGCTGCTCGCGCGGATCGGTGGGGAACTCGTACATCTCCCGGAACGACGTGGTCAGCTCCTGCAGCGCCTCGACGTCCAGCTCGGTGTCGTCCTTGACGCCGCGGTCGGACTTGACGCGCTTGATCTCGTCCTCGAAGCGCTCGCCCTTCACGCCGTGCACCACGTTGCCGAACATCTGCACGAAGCGCCGGAACGAGTCCCACGCGAAGCGCTCGTTGTCGGTCTTCTTGGCCAGCCCCTGCACCGACTCGTCGTTGAGCCCCAGGTTCAGGACCGTGTCGAGCATGCCCGGCATCGACTCGCGCGCCCCCGAGCGCACCGAGACCAGCAGCGGGTCGTCGGGATCGCCGAGCTTCTTGCCCGCCTGCTCCTCCAGACGCGCCAGCGCCTCGTCGACCTGCTCCTCGAGGCCCTCCGGGAGCTCCTCGGCGCGCATGTAGGCCACGCAGGCCTCGGTCGTGATCGTGAACCCCGCCGGCACCCGTTCGGCGCCCAGGATCCGCGTCATCTCGGCGACGTTCGCCCCTTTGCCCCCGAGCAGCTCGCGCATGTCCCGTGAGCCCTCGGAGAACTCGTAGACCCACTTGGTTGGCACGGCCGGCGATCCTACCGGGCGACTGCCTCCCGCCACCGCACGCCGGCGTGGTGCTCGACGGTGTCCGCGATCGCGCGCTCGGCCTGGCGCAGCGCCCGCTCCGGCGCCGCGGGCGTCTCCGCCAGCGGCCGGCCGAGGGCGCCGACCAGGAAGGCGTGCGCCTCCTCGTCGAGCGCGAACGAGCCGGCCTCGCAGGCCGGGCAGACGACGCCCCCGGCGGCGCCGGAGAAGCCGCTGAGGTGCTCGCGCTCGCCGCACGACGCGCAGGCCGCGAGCTGGGGCGCCAGCCCGGCGGCGAGCAGCAGCTTGAGCCGGAACGCGAGCTGGTTCGCGTGGCCGGAGAGACCATCCCGACCCGCCCCCGCGTCGAGCAGCGCCAGCTCGTTGCAGAGGAGGTTGTAGACCCCGGGATGCGGCTCGGAGGTGTCGAAGAGCCGCGAGACGGCGTCGCACGCCCGCGCCGCCGTGTCGAGCGCGCCGGCGTGCTCGCGCAGGCGTGGGTAGCCGGCCACCGTCTCGGCCGCGGTGACGGTCAACAGCTCGCTGCGCCCCTCGTGCAGGACCAGGTCGAGGCGGAAGAACGGCTCCAGGCGACCGCCGAAGCGACTGCGGGCCCGGCGCACGCCCTTGGCGATCGCGCCCATCTTGCCGCGTTGTGGGGTATAGAGGTGCAGGATGCGGTCGGCCTCGCCGTAGCGCAGCGACCGCAGGACAACCCCCTGCGTCTTCAGGGGGCCGGGCATGTTCGCCTAGCTATACTTTGTGAAGTAATGGCCGCCAACATCACCGTCTACTCAACCGAGCCGTGCTCCTTCTGCATCCGCGCCAAGGAGCTGCTCAAGCTGCGCCACATCGCGTTCGAAGAGGTCAATCTTGCAAAGGACCCGGCTGGACGCGTGGAGCTCGTCGAGAAGACCGGCATGCTGAGCTTCCCGCAGATCGTCATCGACGACGAGGTGCTCGGCGGCTTCCAAGAGCTCGTGCAGGCCGATCGCAGCGGTCGCCTGGCCGAGCTCACCGCGCGCGCCGCCTGAGAGACCATCAGGGGGCCCGCCTCAGGCGGCCACGCCGGCCGCCTTCGCCACCCCCACGCGGCCGCGGCTGGCAGCTCTCGCATGCGTAGGTTCCGCGCCCGCCCGCGACGAACTTCACGATCGGCGTGCCGCACGCCGGGCACGGATCGCCCGCGCGCCGGTGGACCAGGAACTCGTCCTGGAAGGCGCCGGCCACGCCGTCGGCGTCGCGGAAGTCGTCGATCGTGGCGCCACCGGCGGCCAGCCCCGCCAGCAGGGTCTCGCGCACCGCTTGGGCCAGCGCCTCCCATTGCGCGCCGGTCAGCGCCCCCGCCGGGCGCAGCGGGTGGATGCGCGCGCGGAAGAGCGCCTCGTCGGCGTAGATGTTGCCCACGCCCGCGATCCGGCGCTGGTCGAGCAGGAAGGCCTTGACCGGCGCGCGCCGGCCGCGGCCCATGCGCCGGAGCGCCACGCCGGTCAGCTCACCGTCGAGCGGCTCGAGGCCCAGCCGCGCGGCGAAGAAGGCGTCGCGCGCCGCGCTTCCCATCGCCAGCTCGCCGGTGCCGAAGCGCCGCGGGTCGCAGAAGCGCAGCTCGTGCCCGTCGTCGAGCTCGAAGCGCACGCGCTCGTAGGGCGTGCCGGGCGGCGGGTCGTAGAGCAGCGTCCCGGTCATGCGCAGGTGCATGATCAGGAAGGCCTCGTCGGCGAGCTCCCACACGAGGTACTTCCCGCGCCGCCCCAGCCGCTCGACGCGGCGGTCCTGCACGGCGTCGACGATCGCCTCGGGGGCCAGCGGCAGGCACCAGCGCGGATCGGCGATCTCCAGCCGCGCCAGGACACGCCCCTCGACGAGGGGCGCAAGCTGGCGGCGAATCGTCTCGACTTCGGGGAGCTCGGGCACCGAGACCAAGCCTACGAGGCCGGCGGTGGCCCGCCCCCGCCAGCGGCGGCTTGCCCCTACAGGAACGGCTCGCCCGGCAGCTCCGGCGCCTCCCGGCCGGCCAGCCACCTCAGGGTCGACGCGCCGACATCGGCCAGCGGGCCGTCGTGGCGGCGGCCGTCCTGGCCGGCGAAGGTGGCCAGGAGCGGCGCGTGCTCGCGCGTGTGGTCGGTGTGCGGCGCCCGCGGATCGACGCCGTGGTCGGCCGTGAGGACGAGCAGGTCGCCCTCGCGCATGAGCCCGAGCCACTCGCCGGTCGCAGCGTCGATCTCGCGCAGCGCGCGATGGAAGCCCTCGACGTCGTGGCGGTGGCCGTAGACCTGGTCGGTCTCGACGAGGTTGACGAAGACGAGGCCCTCGTCGAGCTCGCGCATGAGCCGCCCGACCTCGGCGATCCCGCGGTCGTTGTTCGCGGCGGGGTGGTAGACGTCGATGCCCACGCCGGCGAAGAGGTCGCGGACCTTCCCCACCGCATGGACGGGCACATGGGCGGCCTGCAGCTCCTCGAGGTACGAGCGCCCCGGCGGCGCGACCGCGAAGTCCTTGCGGCCCTCCGTGCGCCGAAACGTCCCCGGCTGCCCTTCGAACGGCCGCGCGATCACGCGCCCGACCGCGTGCTCGCCCGTCATCGCGTCGCGTGCGGCGGCGCACGCGGCCACGAGCTCGTCCTCGCCGAGCACGTCGCGATGGGCGGCCAGCTGCAGGACCGAGTCCGCCGAGGTGTAGAGGATCACCTCGCCGGTCTGCAGGTGGTGTGGCCCCCACTCCTCGATGACCGCGGTGCCGCTCGCCGGCGCGTTGCAGCAGAAGCGCAGGCCGGTCACGCGCTCGAGGGTCGCCACCACGTCGGGTGGAAAGCCGTCTGGGTAGGTCGGCAGCGGCGCCGCCGGCACCACGCCCATGAGCTCCCAGTGCCCGGTCGTGGACTCCTTCCCCGGCCCCAGCGGATGCAGGCGCCCATGGACGACGGGGTCGGCCGCGGGCGGCACGCCGCGCATCGCGACGATCGAGCCCAGGCCCAGCCCGCCCAGGACCGGGAGGTCCAGCCCGCCGACGTCCTCGGCCAGGTGCACGAGCGTGTTGGAGCCCTCGTCGCCCGCGTAGTCGGCGGCGTCGGGCAGCGCGCCCACCCCGCAGGCGTCGAGCACGACGACGAAGGCCCGGCGGCTCACGCCCGGGATTGTCGCTCAGCGGGCCGTGGCGCGCGGGTGCGCCTTGAAGTACGCGTCCTTCAGCCGCTCGGCCGACAGGTGCGTGTAGATCTGCGTGGTGGCGATGTCGGCGTGCCCGAGCATCTCCTGCAGCGAGCGCAGGTCGCAGCCGCCGGCCAGCAGATGGGTGGCGAAGGTGTGGCGCAGCGTGTGCGGGCTCATGCGGTCGTCGAGACCCACGGCGCGGGCGTGGCGCTGGACGATCTTGTACAGCCCCTGGCGGGTGAGCCCGCCACCGCGACGGTTGACGAACAGGCGCGGCTCGTCGCCCAGCCGGACGAAGGTCGGGCGCCCGCGCTCGAGGTAGGCCCGCGTGGCGGCCACCGCCTCGCGGCCGACGGGGACCAGCCGCTCCTTCGAGCCCTTTCCCCGGGCGCGTAGGACGCCGATCTCGAGGTCGACGTCGCGCACGTCCAGGCCGATCGCCTCCGAGGCCCGCAGCCCGCACGCGTACATGAGCTCGAGCAGCGCGCGATCGCGCAGGGCGGCCGGATCGGTGCCGCGCGGCGCGCCCAGCAGGCGCGCCACCTCGTCGCGCGTGAGGACCTGCGGCAGGCGCTGGCTCTTGCGCGGGGCGCGCAGGTCGGCGGTCGGATCGCGGTCGAGGACGCCCTCGCGGCGCAGGTGGCGATAGAACGAGCGCAGGCACGCGGCCTTGCGCTGGAGCGTCGCGGCCGCCACCGGCGGGCGCCCCTCCCCACCGGCCGCCAGCTCGGCGAGGAAGGCGCTGAGGTCGGCGTGCTCGGCCGCCACGACGTCGACGTCCCGGCGGCCGAGAAAGGCGCCCAGCTGCAGCAGGTCGGAGCGGTAGGCCTCGAGCGTGTTGCGCGACAGCCCCCGCTCGAACTCCAGATAGGCGAGGAAGTCGAGCATGCGGCCGCTGATGCCGCCGTCGGCGGGCGGGGATGCACCCGCTCCGCCGTCGGCGGACAGTCGCGGCTCGGAGTCGCGCTGGTCGGCAGCGTTGACGGCCATGTCCGGCTCGTCTTTCGTCCCGCGCCGCCGCCGTCCTTGCCGGTGCAAGGTGGCGTGCGCGCCGGCCGCTCGCGGTCAGGCGCGGGCCTTGAGCCACAGGAGCCCGACGAGGGTCTTGGCGTCGCGCGTGCCGGCGATGGCGCCGTCGAGGTCGGCCAGGGGCCAGCGGACGACCTCGATGCGCTCGTTGTGCTCGGCCTCGGCCCGCGCGTCGCTCAGTCCCGTGGCGTGGAAGAGGTGGATCGTCTCGTCGCTCATGCCGACGGAGGAGACGAACTCGGCGATCGGCTCCCACGTGTCGGCTGCCTTGCCGATCTCCTCGGCCAGCTCGCGGCGCGCGGCATCGATCGGCGACTCGCCCTCGACGTCGAGGCGGCCAGCCGGGATCTCGAGGAAGTCGGGGTCGCCGACGCTCTCGCGCGGCTGGCGGACGAGGAGCAGGTCGCTGTCGTCGTGGACGACAGCGGCGACGGCGCCGCCATGGCGGACGATCTCACGCTCCACCTCCTCGCCGTCGGGATAGCGGAAGCGCTCGATGCGCAGCGTGATGATCCTGCCCTCGTAGACGGTGCGCCCCCCGAGGGGCTCGAAGCGGCGGTCGGCGGCGGACATGCGCGGAGGCTAGCCCTCGGCCAGCTCGTCGAGCAGCGCGAAGGTGACGTCGAGCATGCCCTCCAGCGCGACCTGGCTGACGCGCTCGGTCGTCTCGTGGTTGCGCTCGGTGCCATTCGCGATGTTCGTGCACTGCAAGCCCTTGGCCTCGAACGCGTTGGCGTCCGAGCCACCGCCGGTGACGATGTGCCGCGGCGTGTAGCCGCAGGCGCGCAGCGCCGCCTCGGCGGCGACGACGCTCGGCTCGGCGGGCCTGTGGCGGTAGGCGGAGAACAGGCGCTCGACGGTGACGTCGACGTCGCACTCGCACGCCGGATCGTTGGCGGCGTCGTGGCAGTGGTCGACCATCGCGGCCACGACGGACTCGACCCTGGCGTCGCTCAGCGATCGCGCCTCGGCCTCGAACCAGCAGCGCTCGGGCACGACGTTCGTGCCGCCCACGCCGCCGGCGATGGTCCCGACGTTGGCCGTCGTCTCGTCGTCGAGGCGGCCATGGGGCATCGCGCCGATCGCCTTGGCCGCGGCGAGGATCGCGCTGCGGCCGTCCTCGGGACGGATGCCCGCGTGCGCCGCGGCGCCCTGGAAGGCGGCACGCAGGCGGTAGAAGGTCGGCGAGGCGACGATCACGTCACCGATCGGGGAGGCGTGGTCGAACACGAACCCGAGATCGGAGCGCAGCGTCGAGGTGTCGAAGGCCTTGGCCCCCCACAGCCCCGGCTCCTCGCTGACCGTGAAGAGCAGCTCGACGCCGACGGGCGCGCCTTCGAGCGCCGTGCGATGGGCGAGAGCCAGGAGCATCGCGACCGCGGCCTTGTTGTCGGCGCCGAGGATCGTCTCCCCCGCGCTCTCCCACCCGCCGTCGACGAGGACCGGCTCGACGACGCCCTCGTGCGGGACGGTGTCGAGGTGCGCGCAGAGCATCACCCAGCGGTCGGTGCGTCCGGGGATGCGGGCCAGCAGGTTGCCGCACTCGGCGACGCTGCCCGCGGCGGCGTCGTCCTCGGTCACCTCATAGCCGAGCGCGCGCAGGTCGTGGGCCACCCGATCGGCGACGGCGCGCTCCCGGCCGTAGGGACTGGGGATCGCGCACAGCTCGGCGAACAGGTCGTTCAGCCGCCTGCGCTCGACCTGCGACGCTGGCCGCACGCGCTCGCTCTAGCCGGCGCGCGAGGCGTGCACCTCGCCGCCCTCCGGCGCCCTGCCGCGCGCGCGGTCCAGGGCGGCAGCGACGAACTCGCGGAACAGCGGCGCCGGGCGCTCGGGACGCGACTTGAACTCGGGATGGAACTGCGAGGCCACGAAGAACGGGTGATCGCGCAGCTCGATGACCTCGACCAGGCGCTCGTCGGGCGAGGTCCCGGAGACCACGAGCCCCGCGGCCTCCAAGCGCTTGCGCAGCGAGATCGACACCTCGTAGCGGTGGCGGTGGCGCTCGTAGACCACGGGCTCGTCGTAGAGCTCGCGCGTGCGCGTGTCGGGGTGCAGCTTGATCGGGTCCGCGCCCAGGCGCATCGTGCCGCCGAGGTCGGTGACCTCCTTCTGCTCGGGCAGCAGGTCGATGACCGGGTATTCGGTCTCGATGTCGAACTCCGTCGAGTTCGCGCCCGGCATCCCGGCGACGTGACGCGCGAACTCGCTGACCGCCACGTGCATGCCCAGGCAGATGCCGAGGAACGGGATCCCCTGCTCGCGGGCGACCTGCACGGCGCGGATCTTGCCCTCGATCCCGCGGCCGCCGAAGCCGCCGGGAACGAGGATGCCGTCAGCGTCGGCCAGGCGCGCCGCGGCCTGCTCCTCGCTCTCGAGCGTCTCCGAGTCGACCCAGTCGATCTGGATGTCGCCGCCGTGCAGGTAACCGGAGTGGCGCAGGGCCTCGCTGACGGAGAGGTAGGCGTCCTCGAGCTGGACGTACTTGCCGGCGATCGCGATCCGCACCGGCTGGCGCGCGGCGTCGGCGCGCCGCGTGATCTCGCCCCACTCCTCGAGATCGGCGGGCTCGGCCTCCAGGCCGAAGTGGTCGACGATGAGGTCGTCGACGCCCTGCTCGTGGAACCACAGCGGGACCTTGTAGATGTTGTCGACGTCCTTGGCCGAGACCACCGCGTCGTGGCCGAGCGAGGCGAAGAGGGCGATCTTCTTGCGGATGTCGGCCGAGAGCTCGCTCTCGGAGCGGCACAGCAGCATGTCGGGCTGGATGCCGATGCGCCGCAGCTCGTTCACGGAGTGCTGGGTGGGCTTGGTCTTGAGCTCGCCGGCGTGGCCGATGTAGGGCACGAGCGTCAGGTGGATGTACATGCACTGGCGCCGCCCCACGTCCACGGGGAACTGCCGGATGGCCTCGAGGAACGGCAGCGACTCGATGTCGCCCACCGTGCCGCCGATCTCGGTGATGACCACGTCGACGTCGCTGGTCTCGGCAATCAGGCGCACGCGCTGCTTGATCTCGTCGGTGATGTGCGGCACGACCTGGACGGTGCCGCCGAGGTAGTCGCCGCGCCGCTCGCGCCGGATGACCGAGTTGTAGATGCCGCCCGCGGTGACGTTCGACGCGCGCGTGGTGTTCGTGTTGGTGAAGCGCTCGTAGTGGCCGAGGTCGAGGTCCGTCTCGGCGCCGTCCTCGGTCACGAACACCTCGCCGTGCTGGTACGGCGACATCGTGCCGGGATCGACGTTGATGTACGGGTCGAACTTCTGGAGTCCGACGGAGAGGCCGCGGGCCACGAGGAGGCGGCCGATGGAGGCCGAGGCGATGCCCTTGCCGAGCGACGAGACCACGCCGCCGGTGACGAAGATGAAGCGCGGCTTAGCCAAGATGGGTCCTTCCGTCTGAGTCTAGGCCAAGGCTGAGGCTGGGTTGCACCGGGGGCAAGGTAGCGATCCACGCGGACACCTCGCGGCGAGCGCGTAACGTGTCGGACGAGCAACCGGACCAAGAGGCATATGGAGAAGATCGAGAAGACAGAGCAGCAGTGGCGCGAGGAGCTGGACCCCGCCGCGTACGAGGTCCTACGCCGCCAGGCCACGGAGCGTCCGTTCACCGGCCGCTACGTCCACGAGAAGAGCGACGGCGTCTACCGCTGCGCCGGCTGCGGCAACGCGCTGTTCGGCTCGGACACCAAGTTCGACTCCGGCACCGGCTGGCCGAGCTTCACCGACCCGATGTTCGGCGAAGCCGTCGAGACGCACACCGACCGCTCGCACGGCATGGTTCGGACAGAGGTCACGTGCGCCCGCTGCGGCGGCCACCTCGGCCACGTGTTCGACGACGGCCCCGGCGACAGCGGCCTGCGCTACTGCATCAACTCCTGCGCGCTCGACCTCGAGCGCGAGGGCGAGGGCTAGCGCAGGCTGACCGCGCCGTCGTCGTGCAGGGTCCACCCCGGGTTGTGGGCCACCTCCCACGGGTGGCCCTCGGGGTCGACGAAGATCCCCGAGTAGCCGCCCCAGAACGTCGTGCCCCCGGGGCGCGGCACCGTCCCGCCGGCCGCCTCGGCGCGCGCCAGGAGGTCGTCGACCTCCTCGGGCGAGCGCACGAGGTGGGCCAGCGTCGTCCCGCCCCAGCCGCCGCCGTCCTCGACGCCGCTGTCCTCGGCCAGCTTCGCGCGGTCCCACAGCGCGAGGACCATGCCGCCGGCCTGGAAGAACACCACCTCGTCGTCGGGCTCGACCGGATCGGCCCACCCCAGCGCGACGTAGAAGTCACGCGCGCGGCGGCGATCGCGATAGCCGAGGGTGATGAGGCTGATGCGCGGTTCCATGCCGCCAGCATGACGCCTGCGCGGGCCTTCTGCCGTGCACGAAAGGGACCGGCTTGCCGCCGGGCCGCCCCCTACGATCGCACCCGTGGACGATGAGGTCGTCACCCGCGAGCTGGGCTTCGAGGTCGGCTTGCTGCGCCGTGAGGCCTTTCGCCGGGAGATCCAGCAGGTCTGCGTCGAGCTCGGCCTCGGCTGTGAGATCGACGACCGCCGCCGCCTGCTGCGCGCCCGTTTCCGCGTCCTCGTCCGCGGCTCGCGCGAGGGCGTCGACGCGCTCATCGACTACGCCCGCGTCTCGGGCTGGTCGACCTGGAACGTCAGCGCGTTCGGCTAGTCCGGCGCGGTCGGCACCTCCTGGTTCACGTCCTCACCCGATTCGGCGTCGGCGAGGTAGACCTGCGCGCCCGCCTGGGGATCCCGTGCCTGCAGGATGTGGAACATGGGCGACACGGAGCCGCCGAGGTCGACGACGGTTGCGCCCGCGCCCTTCACGGCGCGTTCCAGATGCGGCGGCGCGGTGAGATCCACCCGACTCACGATGCCCGGGGTGACCCAGACGGGGACGCCGGCAAGCGAGCCCGAGAGCTGCAGGTGGAAGTGACCGCAGAGGACTGCTCGCACGTCCGCGCCGGACACGGCGTCGGCGAATTCGCCTGCGTTTCGCAGGTTGACGGATCCCATCGGGGGCCATGAGTCGAGGGCGATCGGCGCGTGGTGGACGACCACGACCGAGCCAGCGGGTGCCGCCTGCGCGAGGAGCGAGCGCAACCACGCCAGCTGGCCATCGCTGACGAAGCCATGGATGGAACCGGGAACGAGGCTGTCCAGCGTGATGATCCGCAGGCCCGAGACCTCGCTGACCGCCACGCGCAGATCACCCGCTCCCGGGGCGAGCCGTCCGATGTCGCGGCCGTCAGGTGCCAGGTGCCCGCTGCCCAGCACGGCGGCGAAGACCGTGCGTACGTCGTGGTTGCCGGTGCAGTAGACGTGCGGCACCCCGCGCTCGGCCGCGAACCGGCCGACCAGCTCCAGGACGCTGACGTATCCCTCGGCCGACCCGTCATCGGCGATGTCGCCGCTGACGACGACCAGGTCGATGCCCGGCACGAAGCGCGCGTCGTGGAGCATGCGCTCCAGCGCCGCCTTGGCGTCCACTCCGTTCTCGTCGATGCCCGTGCCCGTGAGATGGGGATCAGACAGGTGCAGGACTCGGTGCCGCCGAATCAATCTAGGCGGCCTTCAGCAGCTCGCGCGCGTGCCGCCGGGCGCCGGCGTCGTCGGCGTCGGCCCCGAGCATCCGCACGAGCTCGCCCACGACCTCGGCCGAGGCGAGCTCGCGCACCGTGGTCCGGGCGGGCTCGGCGCCAGTGTCCTTCTCGATCGAGAAGTGGCGCGCGGCGAGCGAGGCGATCTGGGGCAGATGGGTGATGCAGAGGATCTGGCGGCCCTCGGCCAGCGCCAGCAGCTGTGCGCCCACGGCGCGCGCCGTGTGCCCGCCGATGCCGGCGTCGACCTCGTCGAAGACCAGCGTCGTCTCGGACGCGCGCGCGTCGGCGGCCGCGCCGGCCCCATTCGTGACCGCGCCGCCCCCATTCGTGGCCGCGCCGGCCCCGTTCGTGGCCGCGCTGCCCCCATGGGCGACGCCCAGGAGCGCCAGCATGACGCGCGACAGCTCGCCCCCCGAGGCGATCTCGCGCAGCGGCGCCGCCGGCACGCCGGGATTGGGCGCGATGAGGAACTCGACGCTGTCGGCCCCCGAGGGGCCCGGCTCCCGCGCCTCGAGGGCGATGTCGAAGCTCGCGCCCTCCATCGCGAGGTCGGCCAGGCGCTCGCGCACCGCGCTGGCCAGCCGCGGCGCCGCCTTCTTCCGCGTCGCGCGCAGCTGCGCGGCGGCGCGCGTCAGCTCCTCGGTCGCCTCGCCCAGCTCGCTCGCGCCGCGCTCCAGCGCGACCTCCGCGCCCTCGAGCTCGTCGCGGTGCTGGCGGCACCGGTCGGCGTGGGCCAGGACGTCGGCGATGGTGCCGCCGTGCTTGCGCTTGAGCCGCTCGAGCATCGCGAGGCGCTCCTCGGCGGCCTCCAGCGCGCCCGCCGACCCGCCTTCGGCGTGTGCCCGGGCCTCCAACCCCTCGGCGTAGCGCACCAGCTCGCCGGCGAGGTCGACCACCTCGTAGGCCACCGACCGCCAGCGCTCGGCCAGCGTGTCGAGGCTAGCATCGACGCCGGCCACGCCGTCGAGGGCTGCGCCGCCGGCGGCCAGCAGCGAGACGGCGCCCTCGCCCTCGTCGGGCTCGGCCGCCTGCGAGGCGCCCAACGCGGCGGCACGCAGCGCTTCGAGGTGACGCAGGCGCTCGCGCGCCGCCAGCAGCTCGGCCTCCTCGGGCTCGGAGGGATCGGCCGCCTCGATCTCCGCCAGCTCGAAGGCCACCAGGTCGAGCTCGCGCTCGCGGGCGCCGGCGCGCTCGCGCAGCTCGGCCAGCGTGCCCTCGAGCTCGCGCACGCGCGCGTGGGTGGCGGCGAACGACGCACGGCGGGCGAGGTGCTCGGCGCCGCAGAAGCCGTCGAGCATCTCGAGCTGCGCGGAGGCCAGCATCAGCTTGCGGTGCTCGTGCTGGCCGTAGAAGGAGAGCAGCCCGACGGCCACCTCGCGCAGATCGCCGACCGCGGCCGAGCGCCCGCACAGGTACGCGCGCGTGCGTCCCTCCGGGCTCACCCGCCGCGCCAGGACCACCTCCTCGGCGTCCGCGGGCAGCCGCTCGCCCAGCTCCGCGCGCAGCGCCTCCGGCAGCTCGAAGACGCCCTCGACGTAGGCCTCGCCCGCGCCGGGCCGGACGATCCCCGCCCGCGCGCGCCCGCCGAGCAGGAGGTCCAGGGCGTGCGCGAGCACGGTCTTGCCCGCGCCTGTCTCGCCGGTCAGGACGTTGAGGCCGGGCGCGAGGCGAAGCTCGGCCCGCTCGATGAGCAGAAGGTTCTCGACGCGCAGCTCGGAAAGCACCGGCGACGGTGTATCAGCGCGCTCCGACGGACCGGCCGGGCTCCCGCGCCTGCGCCGGCGGACTTGGTGCGAGGCGCGCCGCAGTTGCGTCGGTCAGAGCGCGGCCAGCGCCTCGGCGACAGGCGTGTCGCCCTGCAGCAGGTCGAAGGCCTTGTGCACCGTGCGCGGCTCGTCCAGGCAGCCGGCGAGCACGGCGGCCACGTCGTCGCGCGTCACCGTCCCGCGGTCCAGCGACTCCCCTACCCGCACCATCCCCGTCCCGGGATCGTCGGTGAGGCCGCCCGGGCGCACGATCGTCCAGTCGAGGTCGCTGGCGGCCAGCGCCGCGTCGGCGTCGGCCTTGGCCTCCAGATAGGGCCGCATGGCCTCGGACCCCGAGGCCGGATCGGCCGCCCCCATCGCGCTGATCATCAGGTAGCGCCGCGCGCCGGTGGCGCGTGCCGCGTCGAGCAGCTTGACCGCGGCGCCGAAGTCGACGGTCCGCTTGCGGGCCGGCCCGCTGCCCGGGCCGGCGCCGGCGGCGAAGACGACGCCGTCGGCGCCCTCGACGAACTCCGCCAGGCTGTCGAGCGCCTCCATGTCGGCCAGCACCGGCTCGGCGCCGGTGGCGCGCACGCCCGCCTGGTGGCCGGGGTTGCGGATCAGCGCGCGCACGCTGTCGCCCCGCGCGCTCAGCAGCCGCGCCAGGCGCAGAGCGATCTTCCCGTGGCCGCCGGCGATCACGATGGTGGTCATCGCGAGGGGCCGCTCTCGTAGTGCACTGTGGCGATTGTCGAGCAATGACGCGCTGTCATGACGCAAGCCTGCCGAATTTCTGGCGCAGCCGTCGGTAGAACGACGACCCCGGGACCTGGGCCAGGTCGGCCGCCTCGCGCAGGAAGGCGGCCGTGATGGCGTCGCCGGGTCCGAGCGGCCCGGCGGGGCGCCCGTCCAGGGAGAGGTCGACCTCGCCCTGCGAGCGGTTGTGGACCGAGAGGTGGTCGCCCGGCGCGACGACCAGGGCACGCGCGGTGAGCGAGTGCGGGGCGATGAAGGAGACCACGAAGCCCTCGACGCCCCAGGCGAGCACCGGACCGCCATTGGCGAGGTTGTAGCCGGTCGATCCGGCCGGCGTGGCCAGCACGAGCCCGTCGCAGCGCACCGAGCCGACCTCCTCGCCGTCGATGGCGTAGGCCAGCTGGGCCACGCGCTCGCCCGCGCGGCGGTGGATCGAGAAGTCGTTGAAGGCGGCGTGCGGTCCCTCGGGGGTCTCGAGCGCCAGCGCGGGCAGCGTCAGCACCTCGAAGTCGCCCCTCAGCGCACGGTCGAACGCGCCCGGCAGGTCGCCGTCCTCCTCGGGGTCGATGGTGGCCAGGAAGCCGACCTCGCCGTAGTTGACCGCGAAGACGGCGACGCTCGTGCCCGCGTAGCGGCGCAGCGCGCGCAGGATCGTCCCGTCGCCGCCGAGGACGACGCAGAGCTCGACGTCGTCGCTGAGCGGCGCATCGAGCACGAAGCCGTCGCGTGGCGTGAGGCCGTACTTGCGCGTCTCCTCGGCGTCGAAGCGCAGCGCGATGCCCTCCCGCGCGGCCGCCTCGATGAGCGCGGCCAGCGCGTCGGCCGTCTGCGCCGGCCGGGTGTGCGAGAGGACGGTCGCCGTGCGCGTGCGGGCGGTCACGGCTCGACCTCGCGCGCTGCCGCCTCGAGGTCGCCCACGTCGCCGGCGTGCCCCGCCTCGGCCAGCCAGACGAACGTCTCGCGATTGCCCTTCGGGCCCGGGAGACCCGAGGAGGCGAAGCCGAGCACGGCCGCCCCCAGCGCCCGCGCACTGGCCGCCACCGCCACCAGCGCCGCGCGGCGATCCTCGGCCGAGCGGACCACGCCGCCCTTGCCCACCCGCTCGCGGCCCACCTCGAACTGCGGCTTGACCATCGCCAGCACGTCGAAGCGCTCCGCGCAGCAGGCCAGCACCGCCGGCAGCACCTTCGTCAGCGAGATGAACGAGACGTCGGCGACGACGAGCTCGGGCGCGTAGGGAAGGTCCTGCCGCGTCAGCGAGCGCGCGTTGGCGCGCTCGAGCACGGTCACGCGCTCGTCGCTGCGCAGCGACCAGTCGAGCTCGCCGTAGGCGACGTCGAGCGCGACGACGTGCGCGGCGCCCCGCTGCAACAGGCAGTCGGTGAAGCCGCCCGTGGAGGCGCCCACGTCCAGGCACCGGCGTCCCTTGGGGTCGACTCCCGTCGCGTCCAGCGCAGTGGCGAGCTTGACCCCGCCGCGCGAGACGAAGCGCGGGCGCTCGTCGACCGCCAGCTCGATGTCCTCGGCCACGAGCTGTCCCGGCTTGGCGGCGCGGGCACCGCCCTGACCGCCCAGGCGCACCTCCCCCGCCATGACGGACGCCGCGGCGCGTGCGCGCGAGGCGAACAGCCCGCGCTGGGCGAGCAGCGTGTCGAGGCGGACCTTGGCCATCGGAGGGGCGCGAACGCTAGCCGGTGCGCCGCACCGTGACGACCGTCACACACGATGGCGCCCCGGGGCGCCACCATGTCCGCAGTGGTCGCGCCATCCACTGCGATCACTCACATACGTTGGACCCACATAGCAGTATCTCTCCTCCCCGAAGCGGCCCGCCACCGGCGGGTCGTTTCACGTCTGGGAGGTGAGCGTGCAGCGCGCGGCGCTCACGCGCTCGCGAGCGCGCCCGTGCCGGCCGCGATGGCGGCCTCGATGCGCTGCGCGATGGCCTTGCCGGTGAACCCGACCTCGGCGTGCAGCAGGGCCGGCTTGCCGTGCGTGACGTAGCGATCGGGCAGGCCGATGCGCAGAATGCGCGGGAGCCCGGCGCTGTCCTCGTTCAGCGTCTCCCACACCGCCGAGCCGAAGCCGCCGGCCAGCACGCCCTCCTCGACGGTGACCAGGAGCTCGTGCTCCGCCGCCAGCGCGGCCAGCAGCTCGGCGTCCAGCGGCTTGGCGAAGCGCGCGTCGGCCACCGTGACGTCGAGCCCGCCCTCGGCGAGCAGGTCGGCGGCCTCGATCGCCTTCTGCACCCCGGTGCCGTAGCCGATGAGGGCGACGCGCGTGCCCTCGCGCAGCACCTCGCCACGACCGATCTCGATCGGGTCGACGTCGGCCGGCCCGGGCATCGCGACGCCCACGCCCTCGCCGCGCGGATAGCGCAGCGCGATCGGCCCGTCGTCGTAGGTCAGCGCGGTGCGCAGCATCCGCGTGAGCATGGCCTCGTCGCGCGGGGCCATGAGCACCATGTTGGGCAGGCAGCGCAGGTAGGCGATGTCGAAGGCGCCGTGGTGCGTCGGGCCGTCGTCGCCCACGAGGCCGGCGCGGTCCATCGCGAAGACGACGTTGAGCCGCTGCAGGCAGACGTCGTGGACGACCTGGTCGAAGGCGCGCTGCAGGAAGGTCGAGTAGATGGCGCACACCGGCTTGGCGCCCTCGAGCGAGAGGCCGGCGGCGAAGAGCACGGCCTGCTGCTCGGCGATGCCGACGTCGAAGTAGTGCTCGGGCTCCTCCTCCTGCAGGATGCTCAGCCCGGTGCCGGAGTTCATGGCCGCGGTGATGCCGACGACGCGCCGGTCGCGCCTCACCTCGGCCACCATCGCCTCGCCGAAGACCTGGGTGTACTGCGGCGCCGCGGCGCTGGGCGCCGGCTTGGCGGGCGCGACCGCGCCGGAGACGATCGAGCCGGGCTTCGCCGCGTGCCAGCGCTCCATGCCCTCCAGGCCGCCCTCCTCCGCCGGCGCGAAGCCCTTGCCCTTGACCGTGGCGATGTGCACGACGACGGGGCGATCGGCGGCCAGGGCCTGCCTGAAGGCCCGGCGCAGGGCGCGCACGTCGTGGCCGTCGACGACGCCGGTGTAGGCCCAGTCGAGCTCCTCCCAGAACAGGCCCGGAGCCCAGAACGCCTTGATCGACTCCTTCAGCTGCGGCCCGAGGCGCTCGAAGGCGGCGCCGATGCCGCCGGGCAGGTCGGTGAGCCGTCCCTCGACCCCCTCGCGGGCATGCCACAGCTTGGGGTTCAGGCGCACCCGGTTGAAGTAGCGGGACAGGGCGCCGACGTTGGGCGCGATCGACATGCCGTTGTCGTTGAGGACCACGACGATCGGCGTGCCCAGGCCGCCGGCCTGGTGGATGGCCTCGAAGGCCACCCCGCCCGTCATGGCGCCGTCGCCGACGACGGCGACGACCTTGCCGGCATCGGACTCGCCGCGCAGCCGCATGCCCTCCTTGAGGCCGACCGCGTAGCCGATCGCCGTCGACGCGTGCCCGGCGCCCATGATGTCGTGCTCGGACTCCGCGATCGAGCAGAACGGCGCCAGGCCCTCGTACTGGCGGATGGTCGGCAGCTGGTCGCGCCGCCCGGTGAGGACCTTGTGCGGGTAGGCCTGGTGCCCGACGTCCCAGACGATCTTGTCGTTCGGCGAGTCCAGCAGCGAATGCAGCGCGACGGCCAGCTCGCACGCGCCGAGGTTCGCCCCGAAGTGCCCGCCGATCTCACCGACGGTGTCGATGATGTGCTCGCGCACCTCCTGTGCCACCTCCACGAGCTCGTCCTCGGAGAGGTCGTGGAGGTCCTGCGGGCGGTCGATGCGATCGAGGATGCGGGCCATTCGCGGCTACAGGCTACGCGCTGCGGGTGAGGATGAAGTCGGTCAACTGCTCGAGCTCGGGGGCCCCGGCGGCCGCTGCCTCGCGCAGCGAGCCGCGCGCGGCCCCGTGGCACTCCTGCGCCAGTACCCGTGCGCGCTCGAGTCCGAACTGGCTGACGTAGGTGCGCTTGCCCAGCCGCTCGTCGCTTCCGTGCGACTTGCCCAGCGAAACGTCGGTGCCCACCACGTCGAGGATGTCGTCGACGATCTGGAAGAGGACGCCGAGCTCGGCGGCGAAGCGCCGCCATGCGCGAGCCGACGCATCGTCCATGCCCGCCAGCAGCAGCACGCAGGTGACCGAGGCGGCGATGAGCCGCCCGGTCTTGAGCTCATGCAGCCGCCGCAGCTCCTCCTGAGTCTCCCCCACCCCCGCGACGTCGAGGTACTGGCCGCCGACCATGCCGTCGACGCCGGTGGCGGCCGCCAGCTCACGCGCGGCGGCCAGGACCGAGTCGGGGTCTCCGGTCTGCTCGGAGAGCAGCAGGCGGAAGGCCTCCGCGTAGAGCGCGTCGCCGGCCAGGATCGCCACGTCCTCGCCGAACTTCACGTGGCAGGTGGGGCGGCCGCGGCGCAGGTCGTCGTCGTCCATCGCCGGCAGGTCGTCGTGGATGAGCGAGTAGGTGTGGATCAGCTCGATGGCGGCGGCCAGGGGCAGGACGTCGCTCGGGATGCGGCCGATGGCCCTCGCGGTGGCCAGGGCCAGGACGGGCCGGATGCGCTTGCCCCCCGCCAGCAGCGAGTAGCGCATGGCCTCCTCGAGCCCGCCCGTCTGCGGCGCGGCGCTGGGGAAGCGCAGGCCGGCGAGATAGCGCTCGACCTCGTCGCGCAGGGCCTCGGGGTAGGTGCTCACCGCGGCTACAGCAGGGAATCCTGGCCCGGGATGGGCTCCTGCTGCGCGGCGCGCGCCATGCGCTCGAGCTCCGCCGACGCCTGCGAGGCCAGCGCCGCGCAGTCCTCGACGAGGCCGGCCGCGGCGTCGGATGACAGGTCACCGGTGCGCAGCTGCTCGGCCGCGCGCTCCAGGCGCGCGACCAGCGCGTCGAGGGTGCTGGTGTCGACCTCGCTCATCGGTGCGCGCCATTCTCGCCGATCTCGCGCAGCGCGGCGGCGAGGATGCCGTTGACGAAGCCCGGCGCCTCGGCGCCGCAGAAGACCTTGGCGGTCTCGACCGCCTCGGAGATCGCGCCCTCCGGCGGGATGGGGACGTCGGCCGGGGCGACGTCGGGGTGGAGCATCTCCAGCAGCGCGACGCGCATGATCGCCCGCTCGAGCGGCGCGATGCGGTCGACGCTCCAGCCGTGCGCGTGGCGCTCGATCCGCGCGTCGAGGTCCTCGGCGTAGTCCTCGGCCGCGTAGGCGAGCGCGCGCGTGAAGGTCGAGGCGTCGCGCGGGAAGAGCTCGTCGAGCTCGCGCCCGGTCAGGTCGCGCGGGTAGAGGGCGAAGACGGCGGCGCGGCGCTGATCTGAGCGGCGGGACATCGCCGTGGCCACCGCGCGCTAGGCGCGCGACATGTACTCGCCCGAGCGCGTGTCGACCTTGATGCTGTCGCCGATCTCGACGAACAGCGGGACCTGGACGGTCGCTCCCGTCTCGAGCGTGGCGGGCTTGGTGCCGCCGCCGGAGGCCGTGTCGCCGCGCAGCCCCGGCTCGGTCTGCGTAACCCCGAGCACGACCGAGGCGGGGAGCTGGAGGTCGCTGGGCTGGCCGTCGATGAAGAGCACGTCGACGGGGTCATTGGGCTTGGTCCACCGCAGCGCCTCCGCGAAGCCGGACTCCGGCACCGCGAGCTGCTCGTAGGACTCGGCGTCCATGAAGTGCGCCTCCGAGCCGTCGGCGTAGAGGAAGGTCATCTTGCGCGCCTCGGTGCGCACGGCGCGGAACTTCTCGCCGGCCCGGAAGGTCCTGTCGATGACGTTGCCGTCGGCCGCCCGCCGCAGCCGCGTGCGCACGAACGCCCCACCCTTGCCGGGCTTGACGTGCTGGAACTCGAGGACCTTGAAGACGGTCCCGTCGACCTCGATGTGGTTGCCGTTCTTGAGCTGGTTGGTCGAGATGATGGGCGATCAGCCCCTCTGGAAGTCGCCGAAGTTTGCCTGAGCAGGATAGGCGCCGACTCGGCACAGGCGTAGGCTCGCGCCATGGATGACCGAGAGGAGAGGCTGGCAACGCTCCGCGCGATCCTCGACGGGTTCAACGCGCACGATCTGGACGCGATCCTGAGGCACTTCGCGGAGGACTGCATCCTCGAGGTGCCGCGCGGACCTGCGCCGTGCGGCCGGCGGTTCGAGGGGATCGACGAGGTCCGCCGTGGGTTGGCGGCCCGCTTCGAGACGATCCCCGACGTCCAGTACGACAGCCACGGCGACTTCGTCGACGGCAACCGGGGTGTCTCGGAGTGGACGATCAGCGGCACGACGACCGACGGCGAGGCCATCGCCGTTCGGGGCTGCGACCTCTGGACCTTCGCGCCCGACGGCCGGATCGCCGTCAAGAACTCCTTCTGGAAGATCCGCGAGTAGCCCTAAGGGCGCCCGCGGGCGTCGGACGCCGGGTGCGCGCGTATGGTGCGCGAGCCATCTCATGCTCGCCGCCGCGCTCATCTCCTCGTGCTGCGCGCTGGCCTCGGCGGCGCCCGCGCCCTCGGGTGCCGAGGCGCACGCGTTCGCCGTGACGCTCGCGCGAGGAGGCGCGCGCCCGGCCGGATCGGTGGGTGAGCGGCGCGCCCACCAGCGGCTGGCGGCGCGCTTCCGGGCGGCCGGGCTGCGCGTCGGCTTCGAGCGCTTCCGCGTGCCCGGGCGGGGCGCGTCGCGCGACGTCATCGGCATCCGCGACGCGCCGGGGCGCTGCCTCGTCGTCGCGATGGCCCACGTCGACAGCGTGCCGCCGGGGCCCGGCGCCGACGACAACGCGTCGGGCGTCGGTGCGCTGGCGGCGCTGGCGGGGCCGCTCGCGGACGGGCCGGCGCCGGCCTGCGACGTCTGGCTCGTGGGCACCGGCGCCGAGGAGCGGCCCTACACGCGCCAGCCCGAGCACCTCGGCGCGTCGGCGCTCGTGCGGCGCCTGCGACGCACGGGCCGCCTGCACGACGTGCGCCTCGCGCTCTCGCTCGACGAGGTCGGGCGCGGTCGGCGCTTCGAGCTGCGCTCGACGGCTCCGCGCGCGCGTCGCGGGGTGGAAGGTCGCATCCTCAAGGCCGCTCGCGAGGTATCGGTCGCGGTGCGTTGGGTGCGGGACACGGGCACCGGCAACTCCGACCACCGCGAGCTGGCGCTCGCCGGCGCTCCGGCGGCCAAGCTCGGCGTCCCCGACGAGCCGTGTCGCCACACCATGTGCGACACCCCCGACCGTCTGGAGCGCGGCGCCTTCGCGCGCATCCTCTCCGTCGCGTGGCCGCTGCTGGCGACGTGGCGGTGAGGATCAGCTCGGCGAGCGCCTCGGCGGGTGCGACCATAGGGCCATGACCACCGACTTCTCGCGCCTTCCCACCGGCCTTCCCGTGCCCGTCGACGACGGCGCCGCCGACCACCTCCCGGGATCGGCCGTGCCCGACGTCGCGCTGCCCTCGACGCTCGGCGGCGAGCTGGACCTCGCGCAGGCCGCGACGGAGCGCCTCGTCGTGTACGTCTACCCCCGGACCGGCACGCCGGGTCAGCCCTTGCTGGAGGGCGGGGACGACATCCCCGGCGCGCGCGGCTGCACGCCGCAGAGCTGCGCCTTCCGCGACGCCCAGGAGGAGCTCGCGCGCCATGGCGCCTCGCTGATCGGCATCAGCGCGCAGACTCCGGAGGAGCAGGCCGAGTTCGCCCGGCGCGAGCACATCCGGTATCCGCTGTTGAGCGACCACGAGCTCGTGCTCGCCCAGCGCATGGGCCTCCCGACCTTCGCGGCCGGCGCGCTCCAGCTCTACAGGCGCTTGACCTTCGTCGCCGAGAGGAGTCGGATAGTCAAGGTCTTCTACCCCGTGTTCCCGCCCGACCGCAACGCCGACGAGGTGCTGGCATGGCTGAACGGGCGGGCGACCTGATCGGAGGTACGCCGTGCCCAAGTTCCTGATCAAGGCCTCCTACACGCTCGAGGGCGTCAAGGGCCTCCGGAGCGCCGGAGGGAACAGCCGCCGCGACGCCGTCGCGCAGGCCGCCGAGAGCGTCGGCGGGACGCTCGAGGGCTTCTGGTTCGCGTTCGGCGACACCGACGCCTTCGTCGTCGCCGACCTGCCCGACAACGAGGCGGCCGCGGCCCTGGCCCTGACCGTCAACTCGTCAGGCGGCGCGACGACGATCACGGTGCCGCTGCTTACGCCCGAGGAGGTCGACGCCGCGGCCCAGCGCTCGGTGTCGTACCGCGCACCCGGCACCTGACGTCCGCGCGCCGCGTCTAACTCCGCGCCCGGGCTGACGCGCGCGCGCCGGATCATTGACTCAGGCAAGGGCTTCGTTGATCATGTCAACATGCCTGTCGCCGCCCACGATCGCGTCGCCGCCCCGGATCGCGTGGCCGCCGTCCGGGCCTTCAACCGCTTCTACACCGGCCGCATCGGGGTCCTCGGCGAAGGGCTGCTGAGGACGCCGCACTCGCTCACCGAGGCGCGGGTGCTCTACGAGCTGGGGCAGCGCGACGCCATCGACGTGGCCGACCTGCGCCGGGAGCTGGCCATCGACGGCGGCTACCTCAGTCGCCTCCTCACCCGCCTGGAGGACCAGGAGCTGGTCGCCCGCGAGCGCTCCCCCACCGATGCGCGCCGCCGGCGCGTGCGCCTCACCGACGCCGGCGCCGCGGCCTCCGCCGAGCTGGACCGGCGCTCGGCGAGCGAGATCGGCGCGCTGCTCGCCGGGCTCGGCGAGGAGGACGAGCACCGGCTGGTCGCGGCGATGGACGTGATCCACGACGTGCTCGGCGACCGTCCGCGCCCCGCGGGGTTCGTCCTGCGCGCGCCCCGCCCGGGCGACTACGGCTGGATCGTGCACCGCCACGGCGTTCGCTACGCCGAGGAGCACGGCTGGGACGAGAGCTTCGAGGCGCTCGTCGCGCGGATCGTGGCCGACTACGTCGACGGCGCCTACGCCCGCCGCGAGGCGGCCTGGATCGCCGAGGTCGACGGCGAGCCGGTCGGCTGCGTGCTCTGCGTCGCCAAGACCGACACCGTGGCGCAGCTGCGCCTGCTGCTCGTGGAGCCGCGCGCCCGCGGGCGCGGCGTGGGCACGCGCCTCGTCGACGAGTGCCTGCGCTTCGCTCGGCGCGCCGGCTACGAGGAGATCGCGCTGTGGACCAACGACGTCCTGCACGACGCGCGGCGCCTCTATGAGCGGGCCGGCTTCGAGCTCGTCGAGTCCAGCCCCCATCACAGCTTCGGCCACGACCTCGTCGGGCAGACCTGGTCGCGCCGGCTCGGCCCGGGGGCCTAGGCCGCGACCGCCGCGATCGTCTCGACCGCGCGCTCGTACTGCTCCTCGCTGAGCCGGATGTGCGACTGCTGGCTCATCGAGCGGGCGGCCACGCCGATCGCCTCCACCGGCGGCGCGTTCTGGAGGAGCGGGATCACGAGCAGCGGCTCGACGGCGATCGACCACGGCCAGCGCGCGGGGTTGCTCGTATGGCGCACCGTGTCGGTCGGCGCGTCGACGGCCTCGACCACCGCGAAGACGCAGCGCCAGCCCGCGGCGTAGTAGACCATCCTGTCGCCGGGTTCGATGCGCGGCCGCCGGGGGAAGCCGGTGCGCTCGAGGATCGCCGCGCGGTCGGCGAGCCAGGCCTCGGGCAGCGATGCCCGGGCGTGCCCGATGCCCTTCAGCCAGTGCCCGCGCACCGCGCAAGCATGACCGAGCCGGCCGATCGGGCGCTGGCCGCGGGCCGCTCGATCGGGCCGGACCGCGAGCCGGCCGGCCGGGCCTAGGCCGCGTCCTTCAGCGGCTCGCGGTCGTACCACGCGGCCGTGAAGGCGGCCACGACGGCGGGGTCGAACTGCGTGCCCGCGCAGCGGCCCAGCTCGCCGAGCGCCAGCACCACGTCGATGCCCATGCGGTACGGCCGGTCGGCGATCATGGCGTCGAAGGCGTCGCAGACGGCCACGATGCGGGCGCCGAGGGGGATCTCCTCGCCCGCCAGGTTGTCCGGGTAGCCGCAGCCGTCCCAGCGCTCGTGGCTGGAGCGCACGAGCGCTGCCACCGGCCGCAGCGCCGGCGCGGCGGCGACGATGCGCTCGCCGATGATCGTGTGACGGCGGATGAACTCCCACTCCGCGAGGTCCAGGGGCGCCGGCTTGGCGAGGATCGCGTCGGGGATGGCCATCTTGCCCACGTCGTGCAGCTCGGCGGCGTGGCGAACGTGGTCGACCTCGTCTTCGGGCAGCCCGAGGCGCCGCGCGACGGCCTCGGCCATCTCGGCCACGCCGCTGATGTGCTCGCCCAGGTTGGGGTCGCGCTCGGCCAAGGCGCGCAGCAGGACGTCGCGCGTCTGGCTGCGCGCCGACGTGCGCGCGCCGTGCTTGTGCGCGTACATCCGCTGATCGGCGATGCGCAGGGCCTCGCCCACCTCGTCGACCTCGGCCGGCACGGCCACCGCGCCGTGCGAGCAGCTGATGACGAAGCCGTCGCCGTGCTCGGCCAGCGCCGCGGCCGCGGCGCGCGACTGCGCGTCGGTGTCGTTCTCGATCGGCAGCAGCACGCAGAACTCGTCGCCGCCCATGCGGTACGCGCGGCCGGCCGAGCCGACGGCGGCCTCGAGCCGGGAGCCGAGCCGGTTCAGCAGGGCGTCGCCCGCCGGGTGGCC
>DASVFT010000024.1:0-28759 GCA_036379935.1 Solirubrobacteraceae bacterium
GCCAACGGCGCGCGCGCGCCCGGCGACGAACTCCTCGACGCGCTCGAGGCATCGGCCCTCGCCGCCGTGCGCGCCGCCGCGCTGGCGTGCCGCCCTCTGGTCGGGCGCGGGAGCGCCCACGACGCCGACGCGGCGGCCACCGACGCCATGCGCGCCGCGCTCGCGACCACCCCCGGAATCGGCACCGTGGTGAGCGGCGAAGGCGAGAAGGACGGGGCGCCCATGCTCTTCGACGGCGAGCGGATCGGGGCCGGAGTGGTGCCGTTCGACGTCGCGGTCGATCCGCTGGAGTGCACGCAGCTGTGCGCCGCGGGGCTGCCCGGAGCGCTCACGACCATCGCCTTCGCGACTCCGCGGTCGCTGTGGTCGCCCGGGCCCGCCCACTACATGGAGAAGCTCGTCGTCGCGGCGGCCGCGCGCGACGCCATCGACCTGCGCGACGAGCCGGAGGCCAACCTCGTCCGCATCGCCGACGCCCTCGGGCGCGCCGTGGCGGACACCCGCGTGGTGGTGCTCGACAAGCCGCGCCACGTCGAGCTCATCGCGCGCCTGCGCGCGGCCGGCGCGCAGGTGCAGACGCCGCCGGCCGGCGACGTGGCCGCCGGCGTCCTGGCCGCGCTCCCCGGATCCGACGTCGACGTGCTCATGGGCACCGGCGGGACGCCCGAGGGCGTGCTCGCGGCCTGCGCCGTGCGGGCGCTCGGCGGCGCGATGCAGGCCCGCCTGGCGCCTCAGCGGCCCGCCGAGGCCGAGCGCGTGGCGGCGGCGGGCTTGGACTGCAGCGAGATCCTGACCGTCGACGACTTGGTCAGCGGGCCCGCGCTCTTCGCGGCCGCCGGGGTCACGGGCGGGGCGTTCCTGCGCGCGCCGTCGGTGAGCGACGGCCTGGTCTCCACGGAGTCGCTGCTCGTGCGGCCCGGCCTCATTCGCTTCATCGTCGATTCGACACCGGAGGGCTGACGCGATGCCACTCGTATCCATGCGCGAGGTTCTCGACGCCGCCGCCGAGGGCGGCTACGGCGTCGGCGCCTTCAACGTCAACAACATGGAGCAGATCCAGGGGATCATGGAGGCGGCGCGCGAGACCGCGTCGCCCGTGATCGTGCAGGCCTCGCGCGGAGCGCGCGCGTACGCCGGCGACCGCTTCCTCATGCATCTCATGCAGGCCGCGGCCGAGACCTATCCGGAGATCCCGGTCGTCCTGCACCTCGACCACGGCAACTCGCCCGAGACCTGCATCGGCGCGATCGACCTCGGCTTCACGAGCGTGATGATGGACGGCTCGCTGCTGGAGGACGCCAAGACGCCGTCCGACTTCGAGTACAACGTGGCCGTCACCCGCGAGGTCGTCGAGTACGCCCACCAGCGCGGGGTGACCGTGGAGGGCGAGATCGGGACGCTGGGCGGGATCGAGGACGGCGTCGGCTCCGGCGAGGTCCATCTCGTCGACCCCGACCAGGCCGAGGAGTTCGTCGAGCGCACCGGCGTGGACGCGCTGGCGGTGGCCATCGGCACCAGCCACGGTGCCTACAAGTTCTCGCGCGTTCCCGACGGCGACATCCTGGCCATGCACCTCATCGAGGAGGTGCACCGCCGCCTTCCCGACACGCATCTGGTCATGCACGGCTCGTCGAGCGTGCCCGCCGAGCTCGTCGAGCGCATCAACGGCGCCGGCGGGCGGCTGGCGCCCGCGTTCGGCGTGCCGGTCGAGCAGATCCAGAAGGGCATCCAGCACGGCGTACGCAAGATCAACGTCGACACGGACGGGCGGCTGGCGATCACCGCCGCCGTCCGCGAGGCGCTCGCCGCCGCGCCCGAGGAGTTCGATCCGCGCCACTTCACCAAGGCCGCGCGCGCGGCCATGCGCGACGTCGTCGCCGAGCGGATGCGCCAGTTCGGCCAGGCCGGACACGCCACCGCGGTCGGTGCGGTCGCGTGACGACGGCCAGGCTCGACGTCGCCTTCGTGCCGGCGCAGGCGCGGTCGGCGCAGGTCACGGTGGTGATCGACGTGCTGCGCGCGACCTCGACGATGGTCCAGGCGCTGGCGGCCGGCTACCGCCGCGTGCTGTGCGCCGACGGGCTCGACCGCGCCCGCGGACTCGCAGGGCCCGGCCGGGTGCTGGCCGGCGAGCGCCAGTGCCTGCGCGCGGACGGCTTCGACCTGGGCAACTCGCCGGCCGCGACGATCCCGCCACGCGGCGAGGAACTCGTGCTGGCGACGACGAACGGCGCGCCGGCGATCGTGCGCGCTGCGCAGCTCTCGCCGACCGTGCTCGTCGCCAGCCTGCTGAACCTCGACGCGGTCATCGCCGCGCTCGCCGGATGCGACGACGTGCTGCTGCTGTGCTCGGGCACCGATGCGCACCCCGCGCTCGAGGACACCTACGTGGCCGGGCGCATCGCCGCGCGGCTGCCCGGCACGCCCTCCGACGCCGCGCTCGTCGCGTGCGCCGTCGCGCGCGCCTACCCGCTGGCCCACGATGCGCTCGCCGCCAGCCTGGACGCCGCCGTCCTGCGGGAGCGGGGCATGGAGGCCGACATCGACTGGTGCGCGCGCGAGTCGGTCATCGACCTCGTCCCCAGGGCGCGCGCGGTGAGCGAGGGAGTGGCGGCCACGGAGCTGGCAACTGATAGCCAAAACACAATGAATACCGAAGCACATCTAGCTGGATCTTTTTAGATCGAACCCATACGGTGACGACATGACCGCAACGAAGGACCGCTGGACCGCCGGCGTCACGCCATACGCGGAGATGGGGTACTGGAACCCCGACTACGAGCCCAAGGACACCGACGTGCTGGCGGCCTTCCGCATCACGCCCCAGGACGGCGTCGACCCGATCGAAGCGGCGGCGGCCGTCGCCGGCGAGTCGTCGACCGCCACGTGGACCGTGGTGTGGACCGACCGGCTCACGCCGCACGAGCACTACCAGGCCAAGGCCTATCGGGTCGATCCCGTGCCCGGCACCCCCGGGCAGTACATCGCCTCCATCGCCTATGACATCGACCTCTTCGAGGAAGGCTCGATCGCCAACCTCACCTCGTCGATCATCGGCAACGTCTTCGGGTTCAAGGCGCTGAAGGCGCTGCGCCTGGAGGACATGCGGATCCCGCCGCACTACGTCAAGACCTTCCAGGGCCCGCCCCACGGGATCGTCATGGAGCGCGAGTACCTGGACAAGTTCGGCCGCCCGCTCCTGGGCGCCACGACCAAGCCCAAGCTGGGCCTCTCGGCCAAGAACTACGCCCGCGTCGTCTACGAGGCGCTGCGCGGCGGGCTGGACTTCACCAAGGACGACGAGAACATCAACTCCCAGCCCTTCATGCGCTGGCGCGATCGCTATCTGCACGCCATGGAGGCGGTGGCCCGCGCCTCGGCCGCGACCGGCGAGGTCAAGGGCCACTACATGAACGTCACGGCCGCCACGATGGAGGACATGTACGAGCGCGCCGAGTTCGCGCGCGACATCGGCAGCATCATCATCATGATGGACCTCACCGTCGGCTACACGGCGATGCAGTCGATGTCGAAGTGGTGCCGGGCCAACGGCATGATCCTGCACCTGCACCGCGCCGGGCACAGCACGTACACGCGCCAGAAGAACCACGGCGTCTCCTTCCGGGTGATCGCCAAGTGGTGCCGGCTGATCGGCGTCGACCACATCCACGCCGGCACGGTCGTGGGCAAGCTGGAGGGCGACCCGGGCAACGTGCGCGGCTACTACGACGTCTGCCGCGAGCGCTACAACGAGCCCAACCCGGAGACGGGCCTGTTCTTCGAGCAGGACTGGGCGTCGCTGCCGGGCGTCATGCCCGTAGCCTCCGGCGGCATCCACGCCGGCCAGATGCACCAGCTGCTGCACCTGCTCGGCGAGGACGTCGTGCTCCAGTTCGGCGGCGGGACGATCGGTCACCCGATGGGCATCGCCGCCGGAGCGACCGCCAACCGCGTCGCCGTCGAGGCCATGATCCAGGCCCGCAACGAGGGGCGTGACTTCTACGAGGAGGGCCCGGACATCCTGATCCAGGCCGCCAAGGGCTGCGCGCAGCTCGACGCCGCCCTGGATGTCTGGAAGGACATCACGTTCGAATACGAGTCCACCGACACGCCGGACGTCCTCGTGACGCCGACCCTGACCTAGGAGGCGACGATGAGGCTCACCCAGGGGACGTTCTCCTTCCTTCCCGACCTCACCGACGAGCAGATCGAGGCCCAGCTGCGATACGCGCTGCGCCAGGGCTGGGCGCTCATGGTCGAGCACACCGACGACCCCCACCCGCGCAACGCGCTGTGGGAGATGTGGGCGCTGCCTCAGTTCGACCTCCTCGAGGACGAGGTCGACGTCGCGATGGGCGAGATCCGCGCGGCGCGCGAGGCGCTGCCGCACAGCTACGTCAAGGTCGTCTGCTACGACCGCTCGCTCGGGCGGCAGACCAGCGCGCTGTCGTTCATCGTCGGGCGTCCGGCCCGCGAGCCCGGGTTCCGGCTCGAGCGACAGGAGGGCTCGGACCGTCGCATCAGCTACACGCTGCACTCCTACGCGGCTGAGCAACCGCACGGCGAGCGCTATCGCGGATGAGCGTGGCGACGCTCCCCGACCGCCGGGACGCGACCTCCGCCGAGGCGGGCATCCGCGAGGTGCTCGCCGCGCTCGACGCCGACCTCGTGGCCCTCGAGCCGGTGAAGACGCGCATCCGCGAGATCGCGGCCCTGCTCGTGATCGACCGCATGCGCGAGGAGGCCGGGCTGACCACGACGCGGCCGTCGCTGCACATGTCCTTCACCGGCAACCCGGGGACGGGCAAGACGACCGTCGCGCTGCGCATGGCGGAGATCCTCCATCGCCTGGGCTACATCGAGAAGGCTCGCGTGGTCGCCGTCACCCGCGACGACCTGGTGGGCCAGTACGTCGGCCACACGGCGCCGAAGACCAAGGAGGTCCTCAAGCGCGCCCTCGGCGGCGTGCTGTTCATCGACGAGGCCTACTACCTGCACCGGCCCGAGAACGAGCGCGACTACGGCCAGGAGGCCATCGAGATCCTTCTGCAGATCATGGAGGCCGAGCGCGAGCGGCTCGTGGTGGTGCTCGCCGGCTACCGCGACCCGATGGAGGACTTCTTCCGGTCCAATCCCGGCATGGGCTCGAGGGTCGCGCACCACATCGACTTCCCCGACTACAGCGCGGAGGAGCTGATGGCCATCGCTCGGCTGATGCTCGAGCGGTCGGCCTACGAGCTGACGCCGGACGCGCAAGTGGCGCTCGAGCGCTACGTTCGCCAGCGGATGACGCTGCCGCGGTTCGCCAACGCCCGCAGCATCCGCAACGCCATCGACCGCGCCCGCCTGCGCCAGGCCGACCGGCTGTTCGCCAGCGGGAAGCCGGTCTCGCGGCGCGAGCTCGTCACGATCGAAGCCCCCGACATCCTGCGCAGCTCGGTCCTGCGCGAGGCCGAGTAGGGTCGAGGAGGCCAGCATGCCCCGTCCCATCATCCTCGGGGTCGTCGGCGACTCCGCCGCCGGCAAGACGACGATCACCCGCGGGCTCGTGCGCGTGCTCGGCGAGCAGCACGTCACGCACATCGCGGCCGACGACTACCACCGCTACGACCGCAAGCAGCGCGCCGAGCGGGGGATCACGCCGCTGCACCCGGACTGCAACTACATGGAGATCATGGAGCAGGACTTCGCGCACGTCCGCGCGGGGCGCTCCATCCTCAAACCCGTCTACCAGCACCAGGACGGCACCTTCGGGCCGCCCGTGCACGTCACGCCGCGGCAGTTCACGGTCGTCGAGGGCCTGCTCGGCTACCACACCAAGGCGCTGCGCGACGTGTTCGACGTGCGCGTGTTCCTCGCTCCGCCGGAGGACCTGCGCCGCCAGTGGAAGGTGCAGCGCGACTGCTCACGGCGCGGCTACACGAGCGACCAGGTCCTGGAGGAGCTCGACCGTCGCGAGGCGGACTCTCAGGCGTTCATCCGGCCGCAGCAGCGCTGGGCCGACATCGTCATCTCGTTCATGCCGGGAGACCGGAGCGATCAGGACCATCTCGACGCGAAGCTGACCCTGCGCGAGGGGCTCGGCCATCCCGATCTCGCGCCGCTCATCAACGGCGACGATCGCGGCATGCGGCTCGTCCAGGGCGACCACGAGCGCAGCCTCTGGATCCCCGGCGACATCGATCCCGCCGATGCGGCGGCGGTCGAAGAGGCGATCTGGGACCGGATGCACTTCGCGAGCCACCTGCGCTCCGAGCGCCTGGGCGAGTTCACGATCGGCACGCAGCTGCACCGCTCGGACTCGCTGGCCATCGTGCAGGTCCTGATCCTCTACCACATGGTCACCGGCCGGGCCACCGTGGCGCTGGGCGGCGACGGGCCGCGCATGGACCGCGAGACGGGCGTCGTCAGCCCCGAAGCGGCCAGTCCCGAAGCGGTCAGCCCGTAAGCGCCGGCGGCAGGATGCAGGCGTCGAGGGCGTCGGGCTCGACGTGCGTCACCGGCAGCCCGAGGGCGCGCACCTTGTTGGGGAGGTCGAGCCGCGTCCAGCGCGAGATCGACGTGCGCAGCGTGGAGATGATGACCTCGCCGAAGCCCTCGAGGTTCACGGCGTCCTCGACCGCGCTGAGCGGGTTGGCATCGCCGACGTGGCCGGTGACGGGCGTCCCGGCGGCGACGGACAGCAGCGGCAGCGCGGCGTGGAGGTTGGCCTCGGCCTCGACGCGCCCGTGGTCCTCCGGATCCGTGACGCGGTGCAGGCCCCTCGGGGTCGCCGGCACCACGAGGTGAAACCGCGCCGGGCCGGCCAGCGAGCGGGCGCGGACGGCTTCCAGCAGGGCGGGCGTCGCGGCGGTGCGGTTGGCCACGACGAGGACGAGAGCGGGAGAGCTTGTATCAATTGCCACGAGAGCCAGCCTAGGCGGCCGGCCCCTTCGCTTCCAGCGGAAATCCTCGACGTCGCATAGGTGCGGCTCTATCGGTCGCCGCCTGGTCGCCGCCCCGCGGGGCGCGCTGCTCTATCGGTCGCCGCCTGGTCGCCGCCCCGCGGGGCGCGCTGCTCTCTCGGTCGCCGCCCGGTCGCGCGCCCCGCACGGGGGGCGCGCGACCGGAACGGACCTCCCGACGGAGCTAGGAGGTCGGCGTGTGCGGGGACTGCTGGGCGTCCTCGCTGGCCGACTGGCGCGGCTTGGGCGCCTTGCGCACGACCCGCTCGCACGAGCCGTTGGGGTTGGCGGCCGTGGCGTCGGTGATCACGTCGACCTCGTCGAGGAAGGCGCGGTCGATGCCGTCGCCGCAGGTGATGCGGTCGACCTCGCCGTCGCGGGTGCGGAAGGTGTCGTTGCCCGGGCCGCCGTCGAGGGTGTCGCCGACCTGGTCGACCTCGCCGTTCGGACCGGGGTGGACGTCGCCGCGAGCAAGGGCCCAGAGCGTGTCGTTGCCCTCGCCGCCGTACGACGTGTCCTGACCGAGGTTGGCGAAGATCGTGTCGTTGCCGGCGCCGCCGTACTGGATGTCGTCACCGGTTCCGCCGCTCATGCGGTCGTTGCCGTTCTCGCCCTCGGACGTGTCGTTGCCGGGGCCGCCGGCGATGCGGTCGCGCGAGTCGCCGCCCTTGAGCGTGTCGTTGCCCGAGCCGCCGAAGATGCGGTCGAAGGACGTCAGGTCGCCCGTCCCGTTGGCATCGCCGGTGATGGTGTCGTCGCCGGGTCCGCCGACGAGGAGGTCGTTGCCCTGGACACCGCGGATGACGTCGTTGCCCAGCCCGCCGAACACACGGTCGTTGCCGGGTCCACCGATGAGCTCGTCGGCGCCACCGCGTCCGTGGATGCGGTCGTTGCCGCCGTTGCCGTCGATGAGGTCGGGGAAGTTGGTGCCGCGAAGGTTCTCGCCGTTCGGTCCGCCCTGGATCGTTGCCGCCAGCGCGGTGCCGGCCGGGATGAGGGTGAGCGCCGCGGCGGCGCTGATGGTGAGGTTGCGCAGATGCATGGCGTGAGGATCACCGCCGCGCGGCAATTCGCGCGGTCGCTCTCAGGCACTTCTCACACTCCGTGAGGAAAGCGTGAGAGATCCGCGTCGCGGCGCGCCGCCGGCCGACGCTGCGTCATGCTTTCGGCCATGCGCCGCCGTGTCGCCGCTCTCGCCCTCGTGGCCGCCGTCGCGGCTCCGACGTCCGTGGACGCGGGCGCGACCGCGGGCGTCATCGAAGGCACGCGCGGACCCGACAACCTCGTGGGCACGGCGGGCGCCGATCGCATCTTCGGGCGCGGGGGAGACGACCGCATCCGCGGCCGGGCCGGCAACGACCGGCTCAACGGCGGGCGCGGCAACGACCTGATCTCCGGCGATGCCGGCGACGACGTCATCAACGGCGGCCCCGGCGACGACACGCTGCTGGGCGGTGCCGGTGCCGACCGGATCACCGGCGGCCCCGGTTCGGACATCATCGCGGCCGGCTTCGGCAACGACGTCGTGCGCGCACGCGACGGGCAGGTCGACCACATCACGTGCGGCCCGGGCCGCGATCGCGTCATCGCCGATCCCAACGACGACGTCGCTCGCGACTGCGAGGTCGTGCGGCGTGGGTGACCGGCCCGCGGGGCCGGTCGTCCTGCTCGTCGACGACGACGCGGGGATCCGCCGCACGGTCGCGGCCGGGCTGGAGCTGGAGGGCTTCGCCGTCGTGCCCGCATCGGGCGGACGCGCCGCGCTGGAGGCCGCGCAACGGGTGCGCCCCGCCGTCGTCCTGCTCGACCTGAGCATGCCGGATCTCGACGGCCTGGAGGTCCTGCGGCGGCTGCGCGACGGCGGCGACCAGGTTCCGGTGTGCGTGCTCTCGGCGCGCGACGAGGTCGACGAGCGGGTCGCGGGCCTCCAGGCCGGCGCCGACGACTACGTCGTCAAGCCCTTCGCCCTCGAGGAGGTGGTCGCGCGGCTGCACGCGCTGCTGCGCCGGCGCCCCGCGAGCGACGGCGAGGCGCTGGAGGCGGGCGACGTCCGCCTGGACCCGCGCGCGCGCACGGCGCATCGCGGCGATCGTCCGCTCGACCTCACGCGCCGGGAGTTCGAGCTCCTCGCGCTGCTGCTGCGCCACGCGGGCGAGGTCATGGATCGTCGCCGGCTGCACGAGGAGGTGTGGGGCTACACCTTCGACCCGAAGACCAACGTCGCCGACGTCTTCGTCGGCTACCTGCGGCGCAAGCTCGAGGCGGGCGGCGAGCCGCGCGTGCTGCACACGGTGCGCGGCGTCGGCTTCGTCCTGCGAAGCTGAGCCCCCGTGCGCAGCCTCCGTGGTCGCCTGACGCTTGGCGTCCTGCTCGTCCTCGCGGCGGTGCTGCTCGTCACCGGCGCGATCGCCTCGCACTACGTCGAGTCTTCGGAGCGCGCCGCCGTCGACGACCGCCTGGTGCGCACGGCCGAGCTCTCGCTGGCGACGGCGCGGGCCGCGATCCAGCAGGAGCTTCCCGAGGACGACCGCCGGCTCGACGCCGCGCTGTCGGCCACGGGCACGTCGCTGCGACTGGTGCTCGGACGGCAGGTGCTGCGCGACAGCGGCGCGCCACCGCCGCCCCACGCGCGCCTGCGCCGCGGGCTGCAGACCTTCCAGTCAGGCGGCGCGCGCTATCGCGCCTATGTCACGACGCTGCGCGACCGGGACCTGCGTGGCCTCGCGCGCCTGGAGGTCGTGACCGCGCTCGCGGGCCTCGAGCGGCGCCAGTCCGACCTCGACCACCGCCTGATCACGATCGGCCTGCTGGCGCTCGTGGCGGCGGGCGCGGGCGTGTGGCTCGCGGCCGAGCTCCTGCTGCGGCCGCTGCGCCGGCTGCGCTCCGTGGCCTCGAGCGTGGCCCAGGACGAGGACCTCGCTCGCCGCGTGCCGCCCGACGACGGGCCCGCCGAGCTGCGCTCGCTCGCCGCGAGCTTCAACGCCATGCTCGCGCGCCTCGGGCGCTCGGCCGATGACCGCGAGCGCGCGCTGGCGGCCACGCGGCGCTTCGCCGCCGACGCCGGCCACGAGCTGCGCACGCCGTTGACCAGCGTGCAGGCGACGCTCTCGACGATGGCGCGCCACCCCGAGCTGTCGGCCGAGCGCCGGCTGGCCATGGTCAGCGACGCCCTGGCCGAGCAGCGCCGGCTCGTCGAGCTGCTCGACGGCCTGCAGGCGCTGGCGCGCGGCGACGCCGCGCCGGTCGAGCACACCGAGGTCGACCTCGCCGAGGTGGCCGACGCCGCCGCGACCGCCGCCGCACAGCGCCACCCCGAGCTCGACGTCTCGGCCGCCCTTCCCGACACGCCGGTCGTGATCAAGGGCTGGGAGCCAGGGCTGCGACTGCTGGCCGACAACCTCATCGAGAACGCCGCCCGTCACGGCCGGCGCGGGGGGCGCGTGCGCGTCACGCTGGTCACGCGCGCGCGCCCGGCGGGCGCGGTGCTCCACGTCGACGACGACGGCCCCGGCGTCAGCGAGGCCGACCGCCGGCGCATCTTCGCGCCCTTCGCGCGCGTCGAGGGCGGCGACGGACACGGCTCCGGCCTCGGCCTGGCCCTGGTCGAGCAGCAGGCCCGCCACCACGGGGCCAGCATCGAGGTCGCCGACTCGCCCCTCGGCGGCGCCCGCTTCACCGTCGAGTTCGCCGCCACGCCCGCGACGCGCTGACGGTGTGCGCCGCCGGCCCCACGGCGCGCGGACGGCTCGCTGCGCGGCCGACGGTCTGCAAGAATACGATCTTCGAAGATCGTAGATTCCAGGGAGACCGCCACCGTGTCCACGCCCACCGCCGCCCAGGCCAGCACCGGCCAGGCCAGCGCTCAGCCCACCGCCGCGCCACGCCAGATCCGCCCCACGGACTTCCTGGAGACCGACAGGCTGCTCTCGGACGAGGAGCGCGACATCCGCGACGCCGTCCGCGCCTTCGTGCGCGATCGCGTCGTTCCCCATGTCGGCGAGTGGTTCGAGGAGGCGCGGATCCCGCGCGAGCTGGCCACGGAGCTGGGCGAGCTCGGGGTGCTGGGCATGCACCTGGAGGGCTACGGCTGCGCGGGCGCCAGCGCGACGGCCTACGGCCTGACGTGCATGGAGCTCGAGGCCGGCGACAGCGGCGTGCGCAGCCTCGTGTCGGTCCAGGGGTCGCTGGCCATGTACGCGATCCGTCGCTGGGGCTCGGAGGAGCAGCGCCAGGAGTGGCTGCCGCGCATGGCCGCCGGCGAGGCGATCGGCTGCTTCGGCCTCACCGAGCCCGACGCCGGGTCCGACCCTGCCTCGATGCGCACGCGCGCCCGGCGCGACGGCAGCGATTGGATCCTGCACGGCCAGAAGATGTGGATCACCAACGGCTCAATCGCGGACGTCGCGGTCGTGTGGGCCAGGACCGACGAGGGCGTGCGCGGCTTCCTCGTCCCCAAGGGGACCGAGGGCTTCACGACGCAGGACATCCACCGCAAGCTCTCCCTGCGGGCGTCGGTGACCTCCGAGCTCCTGCTCGACGACGTGCGCCTGCCGGCCGAGGCGCTGCTGCCCGAGGCCACGTCGCTGCGCGGCCCGCTGTCGTGCCTCGACGAGGCGCGCTACGGCATCGTCTGGGGCGCCGCCGGCGCCGCGCGCGCCTGCTTCGAGGCGGCGCTCGAGTACAGCACCGAGCGCGTGCAGTTCGGCCGCCCGATCGCCTCCTTCCAGCTCCAGCAGCAGAAGCTTGCGACGATGGCGCTCGAGGTCAACCGCGCCACGCTCCTGGCCATCCACCTCGGCCGCATGAAGGACGCCGGCACCCTGCGCTCAGAGCACGTCAGCATGGGCAAGCTCGGCAACGTCGACGCCGCGCTGTCCGTCGCGCGCACCGCCCGCCAGGTCCTCGGCGCCAACGGCGTCACGCTCGAGTACCCGGTCATCCGGCACATGAACAACCTCGAGTCGGTCGTCACCTACGAGGGCACGGCCGACATCCACGCGCTCGTCGTCGGCGGCGCGCTGACCGGCCTCCAGGCGTTCCGGTGAGCGCGGCCGTCGTCGGCCTCGGCACGGTTCAGCAGCACGCGACGGAGGCGCTGCGGTCGCTGATCGTCCGCGGCGAGCTGCGCCCGGGCCAGCGCGTCAACCAGGAGGACCTGGCCGCGCAACTCGGTCTCAGCGTCGCGACGCTGCGCGAGGCCCTGCGCGTGCTCGAGCAGGAGGGGCAGCTGACCTACCTGCCCCGCCGCGGGTACTTCGTCACCGAGCTGCGCATCGCCGACCTTCAGGAGATCTACGAGCTGCGGGCGGTGCTCGAGGAGCGCGCCGCGCGCCGGGCCCTGCCGCTGCTCGACGACGACGCCCTGGCCGCCGTCGAGCGCGCCGCGCAGGACTGCGTCGACGCCGCCCGCGCGGGCGACGTGGCCGGCGAGCTCGCTGCCAACCGCCGCTTTCACTTCGCCATCCTCGGCGCGCCCGGTCACCCGCACGTCCTGCGCGTCATCCGCCTGCTGTGGGACTCGACCGAGGCCTACCGGGCGATGTACTACAACTCGCCCGCCGAGCGCCAGGCCTCCGTCGAGGCGCACGAGCGCATCCTCGACGCGCTGCGTGCCCGCGACGCCGACCGGCTCGTCGCCGAGCTCGACGCCCATCGCGCGCGGGCGCTCGACGTGCTCGGCGCCATCCTCGCGGCCTGACGAGCGTCTTCACCCGCCTCGCAGGCCGCGGGCGGCGCCGCGGACGGTGGCGACGAAGGCGCGCGCGAGCTCACGCCGGCGATCGCGCTTCCAGCCGCCCTCGATCGCGTGCTGGCCCGCGCCCGGGTCGAGCACGGCGCCGGCGGAGGGCGCGACCGCGCGGTCGGCGTAGTTGCCGGCCTCGAAGGCGGACGGCAGGAGCCGTTCGTAGATGCCCGGCGCGAGGGAGTGGACGACCGCGAGGACGCGACCGGCGCGGTTGTAGGTGACCTCGCGCGCGGGCGATTGCGCGCAGCGCACGATCACGCGCGCCATCTCCTCGGCGTCGATGACCGGGGGGACGGGCCGCACCCCGCGGCCGCGGTAGTTCGCGGCGCGATCGAAGATCGGGGTGTCGACCGCCTGCGGCAGGACGGTGGCGACGTGGACGTCGGGCAGGCCACGGACCTCGTGGCGCAGGCACGCGCTGAACGCCCGCACCGCGAACTTGCTCGCCACGTAGGCGCTGACATCCGGCGTCGTGACGCGACCCCAGACCGACGAGAGGTTGACGAGCACGCCGCTGCGCTGCTGGCGGAAGCGCGGCAGGACCGCCCGTGCTCCATGCACGTGGCCGAAGAAGTTCGTCTCCATGACGGCGCGAAAGACCTCGCTCGGCACCTCCTCGAAGCGGCCGTAGGCGATCACGCCCGCACCGTTGACCCACACGTCGATCCGGCCGAAGCGCTCGACGGCGCGCGCGGCGAGCGCCTGCACCGCGGCCTCGTCGCGCACGTCGGTGGGGACGGCCAGCGCGGCGGAGCCGAGCCGCTCGCACTCCTTGGCGGCGGCGCGCAAGGGCTCCTCCGAGCGCGCGGCGAGGACGAGCTGCGAGCCGCGCTGCGCGAAGGCATGGCCGGCCGCGCGCCCGATGCCGCTCGAGGCTCCCGTGATGACGACCACGCTGCCGGCCAGGTCGCGTGCCACGGCGCGCGTGTACCCGGTCCCCGCCGGCCGGAAGCCCCCCCGCGCCTGCACGCCGGGGGGTCCGTCGCAGTCGATCGGGGTACGAAGGCATCGATGGCGCAACGTGTGCAGGACATCGGGGCCTTCCGAGGCCACTCGCCGGCGCAGGAGCGGCCCCTCGGCGGCTACGCCGTGCTCATGGGCCTCTTCGCGAGCGTCGCCATGGCCTTCTCGGCGTGGTTCCGTGCGTCCGGCCGCGAGCTTCCCCAGCGCATGGACGCCCGCGACCTGGCCCTCGTCACGGTCGCCACCCACAAGGCGTCGCGACTGCTGACCAAGGATCGGGTGACCAGCACCGTACGCGCGCCGTTCACGCGGTTCGAGGACGACGCCGGGCCCGGCGAGGTCAGCGAAGCCGCGCGCGGCCGGGGCCTTCGCCGCGCGGTGGGTGAGCTCATCGTGTGCCCCTACTGCGTGGGCCTGTGGATCAGCTCGGCCTTCGCGGCCGGCCTGCTCGTCGCTCCGCGTCCCACGCGGTGGCTGGCCGCCGTGCTCTCCGCGCTCTTCGGCGCCGACCTGCTGCAGATCGCCTACAAGAACGCGGAGGACAGCCTGTCATGAAGGCACTGACATGGCATGGGCGGCGCGACGTCCGCGTCGACGAGGTGCCCGACCCGACCATCGAGCAGCCCAACGACGCGATCATCCGCGTCACCTCTACCGGGCTGTGCGGCTCGGACCTGCACCTCTACGAGGTGCTCGGCCCGTTCCTGGAGGAGGGTGACGTCCTGGGGCACGAGCCCATGGGCGTCGTCGAGGAGGTCGGTCCCGAGGCCGGCGACCTTCGGGTGGGAGACCGGGTCGTGGTGCCGTTCAACATCTCCTGCGGCCACTGCTTCATGTGCGAGCGCGGCCTGCAGACGCAGTGCGAGACGACGCAGGTGCGCGAGGAGGGCATGGGCGCCGCCCTCTTCGGCTACACGAAGCTCTACGGGCAGGTCCCCGGAGGCCAGGCTCAGTACCTGCGGGTCCCGCAGGCGCACTACGGCCCGATCAAGGTGCCCGACGGCCCTCCGGACGATCGCTTCCTCTTCCTCTCCGACGTGCTGCCGACCGCGTGGCAGGCCGTGCAGTACGCGCAGATCCCCAAGGGCGGGAGCGTGGCGGTCATCGGCCTCGGCCCGATCGGCGAGATGGCCACGCGCATCGCCCAGCACCTGGGTGCCGGGCAGGTCATCGGGCTGGACCTCGTGCCCGAGCGCCTGGCCCGCGCCGCGGGCCACGGCGTGCAGACGATCGACGTCAGCGCGATCGACGACGCCTCCGAAGCCGCGCGCGAGCTGACCGGCGGACGCGGGCCCGACTCGGTCATCGACGCGGTCGGGATGGAGGCCCATGGGGCGCCCGGAGCGAAGCTCGCGCACACGCTCGTGGGGCTCATCCCCGACGCGGTGGCGCGCAAGCTCATGGAACGGGCCGGGGTCGACCGGCTCACGGCGTTGAACGTCGCCATCGAGATGGTGCGCCGCGGCGGCACGATCTCGCTGTCGGGCGTCTACGGCGGCACCGTCGACCCGATCAACATGCTGCAGACCTTCGACAAGCAGCTGACGATCAAGGTCGGCCAGGCCAACGTCAGGCGCTGGAGCGACGACATCCTGCCGCTGCTGACCGGTGACGACGACCCCCTCGGCGTCGAGGGCTTCGCCACTCACCACGTCTCCCTCAGCGAAGCGCCGCAGGCCTACGAGAGCTTCCAGAAGAAGGAGGACGGCACCTTCAAGGTCGTCTTCCAGCCCTGGTCCTAGCGCCCGCCGCGGGGTGAGCTGCTACTGCTGCTCTTCTTGCCGCCCTTGCTCGACCCGCAGCGGGCCGGCACAACGCGGCGGCCACCCGCGGTAGGTCACGGCCTCGCGCGCGCCGGTCTGCGACGAGCGCACGATGGCGTCGCACACCTCGGCCGCGCGGTAGCCGTCCTCGAGCGTCGCGCCGTGGGGGGCCACCTCGCTGCCGTCGCGGATCGCGCTGAGGAGGTGGTGCAGCTCGTGCACGAACGTGTGCTCCCAGCCGATGATGTGCCCGGGCGGCCACCAGTGCTCGGCGAACGGGTGGTCGGTCTCGGTGACGAGCACGCGGCGGAAGCCTCGCGCGCGCTTGGAGGGCGTCGAGCCCTCCATGTGCACCTGCAGCTCGTTCAGGCGCTCGACGTCGAACGCGATCGAGCCCTTGCTCCCGTTGATCTCCCAGCGAAAGGCGTTCCTGCGCCCTGTCGCGAAGCGCGTCGCCTCGATCGTCCCGACGGCGCCGCACTCGAAGGCGATCGCCGCCTCGATCGCGTCGTCGACCTCGCGTCCCTCCAGGAACGTGGCGGTGAGGGCGGACACCGTCGCGACCTCGCCCACGAGGTAGCGCGCGAGGTCGACCACGTGCGCGCCGAGATCGCCGAGTGCCCCCGACCCGGCGGCGGCCTTGTCGAAGCGCCAGAGCTGCTCGGTGGTGTCGCCCCAGTCCTGGAGGTAGGCGCCGCGGAAATGGCGGATCTCGCCGATCTCCCCGGCGTCGACGAGCTCCCGCGCAAGCCGCACGGCCGGTACGAAGCGGTAGTTGAAGGCGCACATGTGCGTGACGCCGGTGGCCTGGACGCGCTGCCAGGTCTCGTAGCTCTCGGCCGCGTCGCGCCCGAGCGGCTTCTCGCAGATCACGTGCTTGCCCGCCTCCGCGGCGGCCACCGTCGGCTCGGCGTGGAGGTTGTTGGGGCCCGAGTTGTCGAACAGCCCGATCCGCTCGTCGGCCACCAGTGCGCGCCAGTCGGTCACGTGGTCGGTGAAGCCATAGCGGCGGGCGGCCTCGGCCACGGCCTCCTCCTTGCGGCCGGCGATGGCCACGAGCTCGGGCCTCAGCGGCGGCGGCCAGGTCATGTACGAGAGCGTCCGGTAGGCGTTGGCGTGCGCCTTGCCCATGAACGCGTACCCGAGCATCCCGACGCCGATCGAGGGAACGCCGCCCGCGCCGCGCGGATCGCCCTGCGTGGTGAAGGCCGACATGCGTGCATCCTCGCATCCGGCCGCCGGCCGGCACGGCCCGCATCGCGGCGCCGGCTCCGGGCGCGGGCGTCTTGGCTAGAGTCGCGCCCGCGTATGGCGGCGCCGCGCGTGCTCATCCTGTCGGCGTCGATCGGGGAGGGGCACGACCTGCCCGCGCGCGTGCTCGCGGAGGGCCTCGCGCGCGAGTGCCCGGACGTCCGAGTGCGGATCGAGGACGGGCTCCAGGCGATGGGCTGGCCCGTGGACCGGATCGCCGACGTGGGGTCGCGCTTCGAGTCCAGGTTCGGCGACCTCATCTTCGACGTCGAGTACGTCTTCCTCTCGCGGCTGGCGCTCACCCGCCGGCTCGCCGGACGGCTGCTGGAGCTCTGCGGCGCGCGCGGCCTGCTGGCCCTGATCGCGCGCGAGCGCCCGGACGTCGTCGTCGCCACCTACCCGGGCGTGAGCGAGGTGCTGGGGCGCCTGCGGCGTCGCGGCCGCCTCGCGGTGCCGCTCGTCTCCGCCATCACCGACCTGGCCGCCCTGCGCTTCTGGGCGCACCCGGGCGTCGACCTTCACCTGGTGACCCACCCCGAGTCGATCGCCGAGGTGCGCAGCATCGCGCCAGGCTCCCGGGTGGTGTGCACGAGCGGCCTCACGTCGTCCGACTTCCTGGCCCCGCGCGCGCCGACCGACGCGCGCCGCGCGCTGGGCCTGCCCCTCGCCGGCGCCGTGGTGGCGATCTCCGGCGGCGGATGGGCGGTGGGGGACCTCGCCGGGGCCGCGTCGGTGGCGCTGGGCATCGACGCGGCCACCGTCGTCTGCCTGTGCGGCCGCAATGACGGCGTGCGGGCGAGGCTCGAGCGGGCCTTCGCGCACGAGCAGCGCGTCCGGGTGGTCGGCTTCACCGACCGGATGGGCGACTGGCTGGCGGCTGCCGATGTGCTCGTGCACTCGACCGCGGGCCTCACCGTGCTCGAAGCGATCATCCGCGGCTGCGCCGTCATCTCCTACGGGTGGGGGCGCGGGCACATCAGGGCCAACAACCGCGCCTACACGCGCTTCGGCCTGGCCGAGGTCGCCGCCACCCGCGCCGAGCTGGCGGAGACGCTGCGCCAGGCGCTGGCCGGGCGCCCCGAGCCCGATCTCAGCTTCGCCGAGCTGCCGACGGCGGCGGCGGCGGTGCTGGCCGAGGCGGCTCGATGACCGCCGCGACGGCGGGCGAGGCGGCCAGCAGCACCGCGCCCGCGAGCACCGTGGCCACGCCGGCCACCAGCAACAGTCCGCCGGCCGGGGTCGCGCCCCAGTCCTCGCCGGCCACGGTGGCCCCGAGGACGACGGGGACCGCGATCTGCGTCGCCAGGACGATGGGCCCCACGCGCGTCGCCGGCATCCGTTGCAGCGCCGACATCTCGCTGACCGTGGCCAGCACGCCGGCCGCCGCGGCCAGTGCCGCCAGGCCGAGCGCGATCGCCCAGCGCCCGTGGCCCAGCTCGCCGGCGACGAGCTTGGCCGCCAGCGCCGCCACGCTGTCGGCCGCGCCGGCCGACAGCACCGCCAGCACCCCGCGCCGACGGGCGCCGGTCGCGTAGGGAGCCCCCGCCACGGCGCCCAGCGCGGCCAGGGCCACGAGCGCCCCGCCCCCCACGGTCGTCGACCCGCGCCCGGGCGCGCTCAGCGCGATGGCGGCGATGCCGGCCACGACCAGCGCCACGGCGGCCAGCTCACGCCGGCCCACGGCCTCGCCCAGCACGCGGCTGCCGAGCAGCAGGAGCAGCAGCAGCCCGAGGGCGAGTGTCGGCTGCACGAGCGCGAGCGGGGCCAGCGCGAGCGCGGCGACCTGCAGCGGCCACCCGAGCAGCGAGAGCGCGGTCGCGCCCAGCCAGCGGCCGTTGCGCGCGAGCTCTCCGAGCAGCGAGGTCCGCAGCGCATGGCGCGCCGGCACGCTGCGCGCCTCCAGCGCCTGGAAGGCGTAGCCGGTCTCGTAGCAGGCCGACGCCACCGCGGCGACGGCCAGGCCGGTGCCCGTCGATGAGCTGATCACTGCGACGATCCCTGCATGCGAGCCGCCATCTTCGCCGCTGGCGCCGTCGCCGCGGCGTGGTCGGCGCCCGCGGCGTCGCCGCACGCGCCCGCCCTGGCCGGCGCGCTGCGCGTGCCCCGGCGACGGGAAGGGATCGACGGCGTGGCCCTCACCTTCGACGACGGCCCGCATCCGCAGGGCACGCCGGCCATCCTCGACGTGCTCGCCGGCGCCGGCGCCTGCGCCACCTTCTTCCTGGTCGGTGAGCAGGTCCGCCGCGCGCCGGGGCTCGCGCGCGAGATCGTCGCCGCCGGTCACGGCATCGCCCTGCACGGCGAGCGCCATCGCTGCCAGCTGCGGCTGACCCCGCGCATGCTCGACGACGACCTCGCGCGCGTCGCGGCCACCGTGGAGGGTGCGACGGGACGCTCCCCGCGGCTCTACCGCCCGCCCTACGGTGCCTTCAGCGCGGCCGGACTCGCGCTCGTGCGCCGGCGCGGCTGGGCGACGCTGCTGTGGTCGCGCTGGGGGCGCGACTGGGAGGCGCGCGCGAAGCCCGAGCGGATCGCGGCGCGCGCCACGCGCGACCTGGCCCCCGGCGACGTCATCCTCCTCCACGACGCCGACACCTACAGCAGCGAAGGCTCGTGGCGGCGCACGGTGGCGGCGCTTCCCGCCGTGCTCGACGGCGTACAGCGCGCAGGGCTGCGGACGGTCGCGCTCTGACGCGCTCTATCCGCTGTCGGCGGCGAGGCGCGCCTCGCCGCTGCGCCGCAGGCGCAACCCGGCGTCGGCCAGGCCGATGGCCAGCGCGCCGCCGGCCATCCCCAGCAGCACGCGCGACTCGTCGGGCCCCGCCAGGCCCAGGGTCTCCCGGAGCTCGGGCATGTAGACGACGACCAGCCCGGTGGCCACCACGGCCCATCCCGCGAACGTCGTGAACGACTTCAGCGGACCGTCGAGCGCGATCGCGAGATAGCCCGCGAGCAGCGCGACGCTGAGCACCGCGATCGTCCCGTCCTCCGAGGCGGTCTGGCCGATCGCGTGCACGGCCGCCAGGTAGGCCGCCAGCATGCCCGCCACCGCGACGACGGTGAGCCATGTCAGGGCCAGCATCACCAGCTGGGGGCTCGGGCGGTGCCGCACGCGCGCCCGCGCGACCGGGGCCGCTGCCGACGCCGGGGCTTGCACCTCGCGGGCCAGGTGCCACTCCAGGTAGCGCTCGACGCCTTCGGCGAACGACGTCTGCGGACGCCAGCCCAGCTCGCGGGCGGCGCGCTCGCCGCACACCTCGGCTCCCTGGAAGTCCGCGGTGCGCGCGGGCGTGTGGACCACGCTCGCCCCGCCGACGAGATGGCACACGGTGTCGGCGATCGCGCGGATGGTGACGCTCTCCTCACCGACGAGGTTGTAGGTCCGCCCGGGCGTCTGAGCGCAGAGCGCGCGCACCACGCCGTCGGCGAGGTCCTCGACGTAGACGAAGCGCCGCGATTGCAGCCCCTCGCCCGCGATCGTCAGCGGCTCGCCCGCGAGCGCCTTCGTCACGAACAACGGGATGACGCCGGCCGGCCGCGCGCGCGGGCCATACGGGATCCCGAAGCGCAGCACCGTGCACTCCACCCCGTAGAGCTCGGCGTACGAGCGGCAGTACATCTCGCCCGCCAGCTTGGTGGCGGTGTAGAGGTGATCGGGCAGCTCGAACGCGTCGTCCTCGCTCGCCGTTCCCGTCCTGTTGCCGTAGACCCAGATCGTGCTGGCGTAGACGACGCGGTTCACGCCGGCGCGACGCGCGGCCTCCAGGACGTTCAGCGTGCCGCGCGCGTTGACGGCCTCGGCGTGCGCGGGCTCGCGGGCGACCTCGTCGACGTCGGCCGCGGCGGCGAGGTGCACGACGGCGTCGCAGCCCTTCATGGCGGCCTCGACCGCGTCGAGGTCGAGGAGGTCGACCACGACCCGGTCGACCTCCGACGCCGGATGGTGCGGCGACTGGCGCACGTCGAGGATTCGCGGCGTGATGCCGTGCGCCCGCAGGCAGTCGACGACGTGGGAGCCGATGAAGCCGGCGCCGCCCGTGACGAGGACCTTCATGCCGCTTCGGCGATGGCCGCGTGGTAGTAGAGCGGAACGCACCAGTGGTGCTCGGCGACCCAGTCGCAGTTGGGCAGGTCGGCGGTCGCACCCATGATGCGGTGGCACGGCTCGGCGTACACCCTGCCCGTCGAACGCTCGATCGGGTCGAAGACGATGTATTTGTACAGGCCCGAGACCATGCCGTCGGGCAGGCGCAGCCGGCCCTGGTGCAGCGGATCGAGCTGGTCGCGAGCGATCGCGTTCTTGGCGGCGACGATCTCCTCCAGGCGCTCGGCCTGCACCAGGCCCAGCGCGGCGGTGAACTCGCTCATCCGGAAGTTCAGGCCCTCGACGGCGTGCTCGGGCTTGCCGTAGTTGCGGTGCGCGCGCGCGAACGCCACCACGTCGTCGTGGCGCGACACGAGCATGCCGCCCTCGCCGGTCGACACAGTCTTCGTGGCGTAGAACGAGTACACGCCGGCGTCGCCCCAGGTCCCCGGCCGCCGGCCGTGCCACCGAGCGCCGTGGGCATGGGCGCAGTCCTCGATCAGGAAGACGCCCTCGGCGGCACACAGCGCCGCGATCTCCGCGACCTCGAAAGCGACGTGGCCGCCGATGTGCACGAGGAACGCCGCCTTGGGGCGGTGACGATGCAGCTTGGCCTCGAAGTCGCGCAGCGATGCGCACAGGTCGTCGCGATTGCAGTCGACGAAGACCGGCCGCCCGCCGGCGTGCAGGATCGCCAGCGGCGTGGCCATGAACGTGTTCGACGGGCACAGGACGGCCTCGCCGCGCACGTCGGCGAAGGCCAGCGCCGCCAGCGCCGCGCCGGCCCACGACGAGGTGGCCACGGCCGCCGCGCCGTTCCACGCCGCCCACGCCGCCTCGAAGCGGCGCGTCATCTCGCCCTCCGACCACTGCTCGGAGTCGATGACCGCGTCCCACAGCTCGTGCAAGCGTGCGCGGTCACGCCGATCGAAGCCGATGGCAAAGCGCGACGGAGCGGGGGCCGCGGCTGTCAAGGCGCCACGAAGCTACCAGGAGCCACGGCGCGTCGCGCCTCCCGCGCCACGTCGCGCGCAAGCGCGTTGCGCGGGCATGTCGGACGCGGCGCGGAAGCGCGCCCAGGCCGGCGCTCAGCGCGTCGCCTGGAGGCGCTTCGTGATCGTGGTGGGCTCGCCCGTGGTGGCCGCCGCGATGATCTGGACGTTGACCTTGAGGCCGCGCCGGCCGCGCAGCGCCCTGGCCAGCTGACGCGCCTTCTTGCGCGAGAGCTTCGGGCGCAGGATCTTGGCCTCGCCCGCCGGGAGCGCGAGCTTGACGGCGGTGAGCGTCACGGTCACGCGCTTGCGATGGCGCGGCGGGGCGGCGCGAGGGGTCGCCGTGGCGGTGGCGGTCACCGTGCAGGTCGTGTCGCAGCCGACCCGCATCGGGAGGCTGCGCCTGGCAACGAGCGCGCTGGAGCGCAGCACCCTGAGCGTCACCTGGGGCCCGAGCGGGGCGGGCAGCGTGGGCAGCTGCGGCGGCGGCGGGGTTCCGACGGGCGGCAGCGTCGCGCACGCGGAGGCCGCCGGCGCGGCCAGCGCGAATTGCTGGACGCGGTTGTTGGAGCTGTCGGTGACGGTCAGCGTGCCGCGGCAGTCGACGCTCACGCCCGTGGGGTGGACGAACTCGCCCGTGCCGACGCCGCGCTGGCCGAAGGCGCCCAGCCGCTCGCCGGCCGGGCCGAATTGCTGGACGCGGTTGTTGCCGCGGTCGGCCACCCACAGGTTGCCGGCCGCGTCGAGCGCGAGCTGCCCGGGGGCCTCGAGCTTGCCCAGTGTGTTCCCGCGACCGCCGAACTCGTCGACCTGGTTGCCGGAGGGGTCGTAGACGGCGATGCGGCTGGCGGCGGTGGTGACGTAGGTGCGCGAGCCGTCGGGGGTGACGGCGATCCCGCGGGTCTCGCCGATGTCGGTCATCGCGCCGAGGTAGGCGCCGCCCGTCCCGAAGAGGGCGATCCGCCGGTTGCCGGCGTCGGCGACAGAGATCGTGCCGTTGGCGTCGATGGCCAGCGCCGAGGGGCCCAGCAGCTGCCCCGGCCCGCTGCCCGCCGAGCCGATCATGCGCACCGGCAGCCCGGTGGCGCGGCTGAACACGACGATCGTCGAGCGCCGGCTGTCGAGGACGTAGGCGTTGCCGCTCGCATCGAAGGCCACCGCCACCGGCTTGGGGAGGATCGTCGGGCCGGGTGCCGGGGAGCCCCAGACAGCGGCGAGCGAGCCATCGGGGTTGAGCAGCTCGACGCGGCCGTTGACCGAATCGGCGACGGCGCGGATCCCGCTGGCGTCGGCGGCCACGCCCAACGGCTCGTCGAACTGCCCCGGCGCACGGCCGGAGCCGCCGAAGGAGCGCAGCAGCCGGCCGCCGCGATCGAACACGTCGACGCGGTCGTTGCCGGTGTTGGCGACGTAGACGTTGCCGGGCCGGTCGACCGCGAGGCCGCGCGGATAGGCGAGCTGTCCGGGCGCCGTCCCGTAGGAGCCCCAGCGCGCCTTGTAGCGGTAGTCGGGGGCGCTGCTGAAGCGCACCACGCGGTGGTTGAGGTCGTCGGCCACGAACACGCGGCCGGCGGCGTCGGCCGCCACGCCGTAGGGGAAGTTGAGCTGGCCCGGCCCCGATCCCCTCAGGCCCACGCTGCGCAGCGGGTGCCCGCCGGTGTCGTAGACGGCGATGCGGTGATGCTGGTCGTCGGCCACAAGGAGCCGGGTGCCGCGCACGGCGATGCCGCGCGGGTTGGCGAGCTGGCCCGGGGGCACGATCTCGGCACCGTGACCGCCATCCAGGGTGAAGCGCAGGACGCGGTCGTTGCCGGTGTCGACCACGTAGACCGTGTTCCCCGACACGGCCAGTCCGCCGCCGGCGGCCGCCGAGTTGCCGCCGCCCGCGCCGAAGCGGAACTGGCCCACGGCGCTCCCGGTGCCGCCCCAGGAGTTGAGCAGCCGGCCGGCGGCGTCGAAGCGGTCGATGCGGTTGGACCCGTCGGCGACGAGCAGCGTGTTGTCGCTCGCCACCGCGATCGCGCCGACCGCCCCGAGCTGCCCGGGCCGCGATCCCGCGATGCCGACCTCGCGCCGGAAGACCCCGTCGGGGCCGAAGACCTGCACCACGTGCGAGCCCTGGTCGGCGACGTAGACGGAGCCGTCGGGACCCACCGCCACCGCCTGGGGAAAGCGCATCACGCCTTCCGCGCGCTGGCCGATTCCGAAGGCCGCGAAGTACGGACAGCTCCCGGTGGCCCCGGGGCAGTCCGCGCCCGCCGTGGCCGGAAGGGCTCCGAGGGCGGCGACGACGAGGGCGAGGATCGTGGCGCGTGGCATGCCTCGTTGCAACACCCGAGACGCCCAGAGTCGCGCGGTGGGCTCCGTTGGATAGCTTTCAGCGTGTCCTATGCGGTCGGGTATGCGCGTCGCTGTCCTGGGCACGGGGATCATGGGCTCGGCGATGGCCCGGAATCTCGCTCGCGCGGGCTGCGAGGTCCGGGCCTGGAACCGCTCGCGGTCGCGGCCGGAGGGGCTCGCGGCCGACGGCGTGGCGGTCTGCGACACGGCAGCGGAGGCGATCGGCGACGTCGACGTCGTCATCACGATGCTCGCGGACGGTCCTGCCGTCGAAGCGGTGATGGAGCCGCTGGCCGGCGACCTCGGCGCTGCCGTGTGGTCGCAGATGAGCACCGTCGGCGTGGCCGCCATCGAGCGCCTGGCCGCGCTGGCGGAGCGCGCCGGCGCCACGATGGTGGACGCGCCAGTGCTGGGCACGAAGGAGCCGGCGGAGGCCGGCGCGCTCACGGTCCTGGCCTCCGGCCCGGCGGCGGCGCGCGAGCGGTGCCAGCCGGTCTACGACGTCGTCGGATCGCGCACCGTGGCGCTGGGCGATACGGTCGGCACCGCCTCGCGGATGAAGCTCGTGCTCAACGCGTGGATCCTCGCGCTCGTCGAGGGGCTGGCTGAGTCGATCCTGCTCGCGGAGGGCCTTGGCCTGGCCCCGCAGCTGTTCCTCGACATCCTCGACGGCGGCCCCCTCGATTCAGCGTACGTCAAGATCAAGGCCCCGCTCATGGTCGGCCGCACGTATCCCGCCAGCTTCCCGCTGCGCCTCGCGCACAAGGACGCGGTCCTTGCCATCGACGCCGCGGCCGACGCCGGGCTCGAGCTCCCGCTGCTCGACGTGGTGGAGGAGCGCATGCGCGCCGCCATCGAGGCCGGACATGGCGACGAGGACCTTGCCGCCACCATCGAGGCGGGGCGCCTCAAGGCCGTGCGCGCTTGACGCGCAGCGGCGGGCAGGTCCTGGTCGACCAGCTCGTGCTCCACGGAGCCGAGCTCTGCTTCGGGGTGCCCGGCGAGAGCTACCTCGCCGTGCTCGACGCGCTGCACGACGCGCCGCTGCGGCTCGTGGTGACGCGCCATGAGGGCGGCGCCGCCAACATGGCCGAGGCCTACGGCAAGCTCACGGGGCGGCCCGGCATCTGCCTCGTGACGCGCGGTCCGGGCGCGACGCACGCCAGCAACGGCGTCCACACCGCCTCTCAGGACTCGACCCCGATGCTGCTGCTCGTGGGCCAGGTCGCCCGCGACACGGTCGGGCGCGAGGCCTTCCAGGAGCTCGACTACCGCGCGGTGTTCGGCACGATGGCCAAATGGGCCACGCAGATCGACAGCGCCGAGCGCGTGCCCGAGATCGTGGCGCGCGCGTTCGCCGTGGCCACCTCCGGGCGCCCCGGCCCGGTCGTCCTGGCGCTGCCCGAGGACATGCTCACCGACGAGGTCGACGTGCCCGACGCGCGACCGCATCGGCCGGTCGCGGCGGCGCCCGGTCCCGGCGAGCTCGCGCGCCTGGGCGAGCTGCTGGCCGAGGCGACGAGCCCGCTGGCCATCGTGGGGGAGGGCGGCTGGACGGCTCGGACCGGCCTCGACGTCGCCGCCTTCGCCGAAGCGCACGCCGTGCCCGTGGCGGCGTCGTTTCGCTGCCAGGACTACGTCGACAACGCCTCGCCCGCCTACGCCGGCCACGCCGGGCTGGGGATGGACCCCGCCCTCGCCCGCCGCATTCGCGAGGCCGACGTGCTGCTGGCCATCGGCGGGCGCCTGGGGGAGATCCCGACCGAGGGCTACACGCTCGTGCGCCCGCCCGTCCCGACCCAGCGGCTGGTCCACGTGCACCCCGACCCCGACGAGCTCGGCGCCGTCCATCAGCCCGAGCTGGGGATCGTCTCGGGCCTCGAGGCCTTCGCGGCCGCCGCGCGGGCGCTCGAGCCCGCCGGCGCGGAGGGGCGCGCCGGCCTGCTGCGAGCCGCGCGCGGCGAGTACGAGCGCAACCTCAACGACGCGCGCGAGCTGCCGGGCCCGCTGGCGCTCTCGGCCGTGATGGCCGCGCTGCGCGAGCGCCTCCCGCCCGAGGCCATCGTCGCCAACGGAGCAGGGAACTTCAGCGTCTGGGCGCACCGCTACTACGAGTTCCACCGCTACCCGACGCAGCTGGGGCCGCGCAGCGGGTCGATGGGCTACGGCGTCCCGGCGGCGGTGGCGGCCAAGGCCGTCCATCCCGACCGCCCCGTGGTGTGCCTGTCCGGCGACGGCGACTTCCTCATGACCGGCCAGGAGCTTGCGACCGCGGTCCAGGAGGAGCTCGCCATCGTGGTGCTCGTCGTCAACAACGGGATGTACGGCACGATCCGCATGCACCAGGAGCGCCACTACCCCGGACGCGTCGTCGGCACGGGCCTGCGCAACCCGGACTTCGTCGCCTACGCGCGCGCGTTCGGGGCCCACGGCGCGCTGGTGGAGCGCTCCGAGGACATCGGCGACGCGCTCCACGAGGCGCTGTCGTGCGGTGGCCCCGCGCTCGTCGAGCTGCGCGTCGATCCGCAGGCCATCACGCCGCGCCAGACCCTCGACGAGATCCGGGCCGCCGCCTCGGCATGAACGGCGCGCCGCTGGCGGAGCGCCAGCAGCGGCGCCGATCAGCGCCGGTCAGCCGGCGATCCGCTTGCGCAAGAGCTCCTTGCCCTGCTCGCCGCCCTTGCGGCTGGCGCCCTGCGCGCGACGGAAGAAGTCGGCCAGCTCCGAGTCGCCGTCGCGGTCGGCGTCCTGGATGTAGGTCTCCAGGCGCAGCGCGTTGCTCAGCGACTGCTCCACGAACCAGATCAGGTTGTAGTCCTTGTCCTTGGTGCCGGTGATCTCGCCGGTTTCCTGGGTCGCCATCGTCACGTCCCTTCGGGTCGCGGGTTGTCGGTCCGGCAGTACCCGGACCGACGCGGCGGGTATCGGTCGTGTCAGGCGACCGGCGGCGGCCGCCAGGGCTCGCCGGAGCGACGCTCGGGCGCCGTCCAGCCGTGGCCCTCGGCGGTCATGCCGAGCGCCGTCATCGCCCGCCGCTTGAGGCTCCACGGCAGGCGCCGGTAGACGGGCACGAAGACGCGGCGCCAGAAGGCGCCGCCCGGGGGGTGGTACGGCGCTGCGGTGGCCTCGGGGTGCGAGCGGCGCAGCTCCTCCATCGCGGCCAGGCGCAGGTGGTGCTCGGACTGCGCGCGCAGGCGCCGCTTGAGCTCGTCGCGCCTGTTCATGCCGGCACCGCCGACGCCGCCTGCGCGGGCGCCGGGGAGCGCAGCGCGGCGAGCCCGTTCTGCGCGGCGATCGCCATCGGCTCGAAGAGCGCGCCGATGGGCGGCGAGTAGATGTTCTCCATCCAGGCGATGTCCTCGAGCGTCGCGCCGCGCCTGGCCGTGAAGGCGAGGAAGTCGCAGCGCTCCTTGACGCCCTCGCCACCGTGGACCTGGGCGCCGATGAGCCGCAGCGTCCGCGGCTCGGCCAGCAGCTTGACGTGGGTCCGCGTGGCGCCCGGGAAGTAGCGCGCGCGGGACACGCCGACGCCCTGGGCCAGGACATAGGGGATCCCGGCCGCGGTGGCCAGCGTCTCGCCGAACGAGAAGCCGCCGATCGTGTAGTCGCCGGCCACCATGCCCCACGGGACCCAGACCGGGTCGTAGTGGCGGTCCTCGCCCGCCGCGTTGGCGCCCGCGACGCGCCCCTGGCTGTAGGCGTGCGAGCCCGTCAGCCCCTGCAGCGGGATCATCGTGAGCCCGTGCGGCACCTCGACGACGTCGCCCGCGGCCCACACGCCGTCGCGGCTCGTGCGCATGTGGTCGTCGACGACGAGCCCGCCCGTGGTCCCGGTCGTGAGGCCCGCGGCCGCGGCGAGGCTCGCCTCCGGCTCCTTGTCGAGTCCGACGATCACGGCGTCGCAGGCGATCTCGCCGTCGGACGTGGCCACCGCGCGCACGTGGCCCTCGCCGAGGAAGGCGTCGAGGCGGGTGCCCAGGTGCAGGGTGACGCCGTGCTTCTCGAGCGAGTCGTGCACGGGCTGGGCCACGTCGGGATCGAGGACCTCGCCGAGGACCCACGGGCTCTCGTCGACCAGGTGCACGTCGAGGCCACGATGGCCGAGGTTGCCCGCCATCTCCACGGCGACCGGATGCGAGCCGACCACGACGATGGTCTTCAGCGAGTCGAGGAGCTTGTCGAACTCCATCGCCACCCGGATGTTCTTGACGTAGTTCAGGCCGTCGAGGTTCGACCCGGGGACGTCGGGCTTCTTCCAGCGAAAGCCGGTGCAGACGATGAGCTTGTCGAACCCGTGCGTCTGCCCGCGCGCGCTGATCGTGCCGCGGTCGAGGTCGAGGTCGGTGATGACCGTCTCCATGTGCATGTCGAGGCCGTCGGCGACGTAGCGCTCGACCGACGAGAGGAAGAGGTCCTCGAAGCGCGGGATCTCCTTACCGTGCACGAACGGGATCCCGCACGGCGAGTAGGCGATGTCCTCGAACTCGGTGTAGAGCGCCACCCGCAGGTCGGGGTCGACGCGCTTGGCGTTGGTGGCGGCCGAGATGCCGGCACCGCCGCCTCCGATCACGATGAGCCGCTCCGTCATGGTTGTGCCTCCTCATGCGCGGCCGGGGATCCGACGGCGGTGAGCACCGCCTCGGCGTCCCCGGCCAGCAGGTCCTCGAGTGTCTCGC
>DASVFT010000025.1:0-31146 GCA_036379935.1 Solirubrobacteraceae bacterium
CGATGAGCGTGTAGTAGAGGATGAACGCGACCCCGGTCCCGCCGGCGCCGAGCGCCAGCAGCGCCGCGACGGACTTCAGCCCCGGCGCGTGCGACGGAGCCGTGGCGACGAGCAGCGGGGAGGTGACGACGGTGGCGACGAGCATGACCGCGCCCGACGTGGCCACGGGCGGCACTCCGGCGACCTTGTGCTTGGCGAGCATCCACGAGATCGCGTAGCAGAGCGCCGCGACCAGCATCATGGCTCCGCCGAGGAGCTCGTCGGAATCGCCCGACAGGTCGACGCCGAACAGCAGCACGACGCCCGCGATGCCGGTCGCGATGCCGACCAGGCCCCAGCCGCGCGCCCGCTCGGCGTGATCGAAGCGCATCGCCAGGAGCACCGTGTAGATCGGGATGACCGAGATCAGGATCGCGGTCAGCGACGAGGAGATGTGGCGCTCGCCGTAGCTGATGAGCAGGAACGGCGCCGCGACCTGCAGCACCGCCAAGACGACGACCCAGCCCAGGCGGCCGCGCAGCGCCGCGAGCGCGCCCCGCGCATGGGCGATGGCGAGCAGCAGGGCCGCGCCCAGCGCGGTGCGGATGCAGACGACCGCCGCGGGCGAGAAGTCGTCGAGGGCCAGCTTGATGAACATGTACGACGATCCCCAGACCGCCGCGGTGGCACCGACCATCATCCATGTGCGACGCGTCATCGCTGCGCCAGCGTGGCAGCGTGCGGCAATCAGCGCAAACAACGTTCCGTCGCTCAGGACATCAGCTGCGCTGATGCCTGGAGCTTGCCCTCCAGGTAGCCGAGATAGGGCCCCGGGTCGAGCGGCCCGCCCACGACGCGCTCGAGCAGGTCCTCGGGCAGGAGGCGACGGCCATGGCGGTGGACGTGCTCGGCCAGCCATGCTCGCAGCGGCGCGAAGTCGCCCTCCGCGAAGCGCTCCTCGAGGTCGGGCAGGTCGTCGGCGATCCGGGCCCAGAGCTGCCCCGCGATGACGTTGCCGAGGGCGTAGGTCGGGAAGTAGCCGAACAGGCCCTCGCTCCAGTGGACGTCCTGGAGCACGCCGTGGACGTCGTCGGGGACGTCGAGCCCGAGGTAGGTCCGTGTGCGCTCGTTCCAGGCGGCGGGCAGGTCGGCCACCTCCAGCTCGCCCTCGATGAGCGCCAGTTCGAGCTCGAAGCGCAGCACGATGTGCAGCCCGTACGTCACCTCGTCGGCGCTGACGCGGATGAGCGTGGGGCGCACGGCGTTGACCGCGCGCTGGACCTCCTGCCACGTGCGGTCGCCGAAGCGCTCGGGGAACGCCGCCTGCGCGTGCGGGAAGCACCACCGCCAGAACCCCGCGGAGCGGCCGACCATGTTCTCCCACAGGCGGCTCTGGGACTCATGCCACGCGCTCGAGGCGCCGCTCCCCAGCGGCGTGCGCGCCAGCGCGGGATCGACCTGGTGCTCGTAGAGCCCGTGGCCGAACTCGTGCAGGGATGAGAACAGCGACTCGAGGTCGCCGTCGTGGTAGCGCGTGGTCAGCCGGATGTCGCCGACCGTGATCGCCGCCGAGAACGGGTGCGCCGCCTCGTCGAGGCGCCAGGCGTCGTCGTCGACGCCGACGGCGTCAAGGACGGTCTGCGCCAGCGCGCGCTGCGCAGCCTCGGGCAAGGCGCCGTGCAGCAGCGAGTGGTCGACGTGCCGCGCCGCGGCGACCAGCGGAACCAGCCCGTCGCGCAGGCGCTCGATCGCCGCGCGCGCGGCTGCGGTGCGCATGCCGGGCTCGTAGTCGTCGAGGAGCGGGTCGTAGGGGTGCTCGGCCTCTCCGAAGCACGCGCTGAGCGTCCGACGCAGCTCGACGTTGTGCTCCAAAGCAGGGGCGAAGAGCGAGAAGTCGTTGGCCTCGCGAGCCTTCAGCCACGCCCTGTGCCCGGCGGCAGCGGCGCGCGCCATCTCGGCCACGAGCTCCGCCGGCACCCGCCGCGCCTTGTCGAAGTCGCGCCGCGCCACCACGACGATGTCGCGTTCGACCTCGCCGCGCGGCTGCGCCTCCTCCAGCAGCGCGCCGACGCGGCCGTCGACGAACCGCTCGTGGGCCAGGCGACCGACCGTGGCGCGCAGCTCGCCGTGCTCGGCGGCCCCCGCCGGGGGCATGCAGACCTCCTGGTCCCAGGCAAGGAGCATGGCCGTGCGTTCGAGGTCGCTGACCTCCGCCAAGCGCGTCAGGAGCTCGTCCATCCCACGAGGCTATTGGGCGGCTCAGGTGAGCTCTGCGATACGGGCGCGCAGATCGCGGCAGCGGGCGCGGAGGCGCTCGTTCTCGTCGCGCACGGCGCTCAGCGCCGGATGCTCGCTGCCGCCGTGGCAGCCTGCCGCCATCGCGAAGGCGTACGGCCAGCTGGCGAGGTGCTCGCGGAGCGCTTGTGTCGCCTCGTCCAGCTCGGATTGCAGCTGTTCCACCACGCCCATGATGATCGGCGCACCGGCGGCACCCTTGAGGCGTACGCTACGAGCGGTGCTCCGCCTCACGGGCCTGCCTGCGCCGGCGCGCTACCCGCGCGCCACGGTGCGCCATGCGGACGATCGGATCGAGATCGTCTTCAGCGGCGAGGAGGACGCGACCCTGGTCGACGTCGACCTGCGGTTGCTCGGTCCCGTCGACGACCTCGAGGCGGTCCAGCTCGACCTGCTGGCCAAGCTCCAGGCACAGGGCTACGACGCGCGCCTGGACCGGCGCGCGCAGTAGCCGCAGGCCATGGTGCGCGCCTTCAGGTGGCGCGCACCATGCCCCTCCTCACATCACGCGTTGACGAGCCCGTGCGGGTCGAGCACGAACTTCTTGGCCGCGCCCTTGTCGAAGTCCTGGTAGCCCTGCGGGGCGTCGTCCAGGGTGATGACGGTGGCGTTGACGGCCTTGGCGATCTGCACGCGGTCGTTGAGGATCGCCTGCATCAGGTCGCGGTGATAGCGCATGACCGGGCACTGGCCGGTCGTGAACGAGTGCGACTTGGCCCAGCCCAGACCGAGGCGGATCGACAGCGAGCCGATCTTGGCCGCGTCGTCGATGCCGCCCGGGTCGCCCGTGACGTAGAGCCCCGGGATGCCGAGCTTGCCGCCCGCTCGCGTGATCTCCATCAGCGAGTTGAGCACCGTCGCCGGCGCCTCGTGGTCGGCGTCGCCACCGTGACCGTGCGCCTCGAAGCCGACGGCGTCGACGCCCGCGTCGACCTCCGGCACCCCGAGGATCTGCTCGATCTGGTCCTTGGGCTCACCCTTGGAGACGTCGATCGTCTCGCACCCGAACGAGCGCGCCTGCTCGAGGCGCTCGGGGATCAGGTCGCCGACGATGACGACCGCGGCGCCGAGGAACTGCGCGGAGTGCGCGGCCGCAAGGCCCACCGGCCCCGCCCCGGCGATGTACACCGTCGAGCCCGAGCGCACGCCGGCCGTGTAGGCCCCGTGGTAGCCCGTCGGGAAGATGTCCGAGAGCATGGTCAGGTCGAGGATCTTCTCCATCGCCTGGTCCTTGTCCGGGAACTTCAGGAGGTTCCAGTCGGCGTACGGGACCATCACGTACTCCGCCTGGCCACCGACCCAGCCGCCCATGTCCACGTAGCCGTAGGCCGACCCGGGGCGATCGGGATTGGTCGTCAGGCAGACGCCGGTGTTCCCCTCCTTGCAGTTGCGACAGCGCCCGCAGGCGATGTTGAACGGGACCGAGACGAGATCGCCCTCCTTGATGAACTCGACGTCGCGCCCGGCCTCGATCACCTCTCCGGTGATCTCGTGGCCGAGGATGAGGCCCTCCGGCGCCGTGGTGCGGCCGCGAACCATGTGCTGGTCAGAGCCACAGATGTTGGTCGAGACGATCCTGAGGATCACCCCGTGGTCGCAGCGGCGCCCGACGTTGTCGGGATGGACTCCCGGCCCGTCCTTGAGCACGAGCTCCGGAAAGTCGATCGACTGCACCTCGACGTGACCCGGCCCGAGGTACGCGACCCCTCTGTTGTCAGCCATGCTGACCTCCGATCGTTGCTGTCTCCCTCCTCGTGCAACGTCCCACTACGCGCCTTGCGCCGGAAACGGGAATGTTGGATGCCGGACGTTCCCGGGCGGCCGGCGCAGCGGCTAGGGTCGGCCGATGAACGCCGCGCCGGCACCGGGGCCGTCGGCCGTGCGCCTGGCCGACGCCCTCACCGCGCTCTCGCTGGCCACCGACGCGGGCAAGGGAGCGCCGCTGGAGAAGTCGCTGCGCACCGCGGTCATCGCGACCCGCCTGGGGTCGGTCGTCGGCCTGCGTGGCCGGTCCCTTGCCGACGTCTACTACGTCGCTCTCCTGCGATCGCTGGGCTGCACGGCCTACGCGCCCGAGACCGCGGCCCTGCTCGGCGGCGACGACGTCGCCTTCCACGCCCTCTACGACCAGCTCGACCCCGGCCATCCGGCCGAGTTCGTGCGCGACGTCGTGACGCGCATGGGGGCGTGGGCGGACCCCGCGCCGCGCGCGCGCTCGGTGGCGCGCTTCCTGACCGTCGGCCCGCGCGTCGGGCCGATCGCCGGCCGCGCGGCGTGCGAGGTGAGCACGACCCTGGCCGGGCGGCTGGGGCTGTCCCACGCGGTCGCCGCCGCCCTCCTCGACGTCTACGAGCGATGGGACGGGCGCGGCATCCCCGACGGCAAGGCCGGCGAGCGCCTGGCGCTCCCCGCACGCATCACCCACGTGGCCGACCAAGCGGAGATGGCCCACCGCGCCGGTGGCCCCGCGGCCGCGCGGGCGGTCGCGCTGCGCCGGTCCGGCGGCCACTTCGACCCGGAGGTCGCGCGCGCGTTCGCGCAGGGTGCCGACGAGATCCTCGCCGGCCTCGACGACGGCGACATGCTCGTCGCGGCGCTCGAGGCCGAGCCCGCGCCTCACGCGTCGTTCGCGCGCGGCGAGCTCGAGCGCGTCGCCCACGCCTTCGCGGACTTCGCCGACCTCAAGTCGCCCTGGATGCACGGGCATTCGCCGGCGGTGTCCAAGCTGGCGGCCGCGGCCAGTGCCGAGGACGACCGCGACGAGGTGCGCCTCGCGGGGCTCCTGCACGATCTCGGGCGCGTGAGCGTCCCCAACGGCATCTGGGACCGCCCAGACAGGCTGACCGCCGCGCAATGGGAGCGCGTGCGCCTGTATCCGCACTACACCGAGCGCATCCTCGCCCGCACGGCGGCCTTCGCGGGCGTGGCCTCGCTCGCCGCCTCCTCGCACGAGCGCGTCGACGGCGGGGGCTACCACCGCGGCTTGCCGCCCACCGCGCTCAGCGCGCGCATGCGCGTGCTGGCCGCGGCGGACGCCTACCGGGCGATGACCGCGGAGCGCCCGTATCGCCCCGCGCTGTCGCGCGACGCCGCGGCCGGCGAGCTGCGGGCCGAGGTCGCGGCCGGGCGCCTGTGCCCCAAGGCGGTCGAGGCGGTGCTCGAGGCGGCCGGCCACGCGCCCGCGGCGCGGCCGGCGCGGCCCGCCGACCTCACCGAGCGCGAGGTCGAGGTGCTCCTGCTGCTGGCGCGCGGCATGACGAACAAGGAGATCGCTGCGCGCCTCGTGGTCTCACCGCGCACCATCCAGCACCACGTGGCCCACATCTACCTGAAGATCGACCGCCGCACGCGGGCGGGCGCGGCCATGTTCGCGATGGAGCAGGGGCTCGCGGCCCCGGAATAGGCCAGATGGCCGATGCGCGGCCCGCGCGGGCGCGCCTACGCTCGCCCCATGAACCACATCGCCACGGTGCAGCAGATCTACGAAGACTTCGGGCACGGCGACGTCCCGGCCATCCTCGAGAAGCTGGCGGAGGACGTCGAGTGGGAGACCCCTCCGACCAGCGGCGGCGACGCCGGCGTGCCGTGGCTGGCGCCGCGCACCGGTCGCGAGGGCGTCGGCGAGTTCTTCGCCAGCCTCGGCGCGCTGGACTTCCGGCGCTTCGAGCCGCGGGCCTTCCTCGAGGGCCCCGCCCAGGTCGCCGTGGTCGTCGGCCTCGAGGCCACGGTCAAGGCGTCGGGCCACACGTTCGCCGACGAGGAGATCCACCTGTGGACGTTCGACGACGACGGCCAGGTCTCGTCCTTCCGCCACGTGGTCGACACGGCGAAGCACATCGAGGCGGCGCGCAGCGCGGTGGCGGCCTAGCGCGGCGCGCCGTCCTCGCGCCGCCGCGCCTCTCCAGCGTTCAGCGCGCGAGGTGGCACGGGCCCTTGGCCACGTCGCGCGTGAGCTTGGCCACCGCGAAGAGCACGGCCGGCTGGCGCCGCGAGTCGTCGCTCCACGCCACCGTGCCGTCCTCGCTGCGCGCCCGATAGGAGAACACCGGCTGGCGCCCGGGCGCCAGGCGCAGGCCCGCCTTCGCCGGCATGGCGAGGTCGCGCGCGGACTCGCGCGCGGTAATGAGCTGGTCGCTCGTGATCTCCACCAGCGGGCGGCCGTTGCACGACGCGCGGCCGTCGTCGGTGACCCGCAGGGTCAGGCGCGCGCCGGGCACGTCGCCGCTGCGGGTCACCAGGAACAGGTCGCGCGCCTCGCCTCCGCAGCCGGCCACCGCGAGGGCGGCCACGGCCATGAGCGAGGCGACGGCCCTCACGCGGCCACCGCGGCGCCACCGCGACGCGGGTCGCCCGCTCCCGAGAGCGTGCCGCTGTGGCGGTCGCGCTCGACGGCCTGCGCGCCTCCGAAGAACAGGTTGCGGTCGCGGAACGCGACGAGCCGGCGCCCGGTGGCCCGCAGCGCGTCCGCGTCGACGCCCGGCTCCGCGTAGACCAGCCCGTCCTCGAAGTGCACGCGCGGGGCCAGCACGGCGTCTTGCGCGCGCAGGCCGTGGTCGACGACGCCGACGATGACCTGCAGGATGGCCGAGCGGATGCGGTTCGAGCCGGCGCTGCCGAGCACGAGCTCGACCTCGCCGCCCGGGTCGAGCACGACGGTGGGGGCCATCATCGAGGGCATCCGCCGCCCCGGCGGGAAGGCGAAGAACCCGAGCGGGTTGAGGTCCTGCTCACCCATGACGTTGTTGACGTGGATGCCGGTGCCGGGGACCACGAGGCCCGAACCCTCGCCGTTGGTGCACGTCACCGAGCACGCGCGCCCCTCGCGGTCCAGGACCGAGACGTGCGTGGTCGAGCCCAGCCGCGCCGCCAGGAAGCGATCGGCGAAGCCCGGCTCGGCCAGCCCGGCCACGAACTCGGGCGTGCGCAGGCCCTGGATCTCCTCCATCACATCGACCATCTCGACCGCCGACGGCGCGCCCTCCGAGCGCTCGTCCAGGTGGGCCATGGCCAGCGCCAGCAGCGTGCCGCCGGCCGAGGGCGGCGGGTTGGTGAGCACCTCGCGCCCGCGGTAGGTCGCGCGCACGGGGTCGCGTGCCGCCGGCGCGTAGGCCTCGAGGTCGGCCTGGGTGAGCTGCCCACCGCGTTCCTGCACCCACGCGACCACCGCGTCGGCCAGGTCGCCGGTGTAGAACGGCGCGGCCCCGTCGGCGCCGAAGCGCTCGATGGTCGCCGCCAGCTCCTCGGAGGCGAAGACATCGCCCTCGCGCAGCGCGCGCCCGTCAGGCGCGAAGGCCGCGCGTGACTCGGTCGTCGTGACCAGGATCGGCTCGAGGATGTGGAACACGTAGGCCTGCGCGGCGTTGAGGGCCACCCCCTGGCGGGCCAGCGCGGCGGCCGGCGCCGCCAGCGCGGCGCGGTCCAGCGAGCCCCAGCGCTCGAGTGCCTCCGCAAGCCCCGCCGGCGATCCGTAGGTGCCGCACGACGCCGCGCCGCAGTTGAAGACCTGCACCGCCTCGCCGAACGACACCTCGGCGGGCACCAGGTCCGCGCGCCGCGCCGGGTCGGCGCCGCGGCCGGGCGCCTCGACGAAGAAGTCCAGCAGCGTCGGCGTCTCGCCCGCGCCGGCCACGAGCAGGTAGCCGCCGGCGCCCGGGCCCGTGAGCAGCGGCTCGGCGACCCACGAGGCGAGGACGGCGGCCACGGCGGCGTCGACGGCGTTGCCGCCCTCACGCAGCGCGCGCGCGCCGGCCTCCGCCGTCAGCGGGTGCCCCGCCGCCACCATGGCTTCAGCGCTCACGGCGTGATCCTTCCAGAGGGCCGGACGATCGTCGCCGGCGGCGCCGGCCGGTCGTGGCGCGGGGTCAGCCTCTGGGCATGAACTCGGGCACGTCGAGCTCGCTGACGCCCAGGCCCGTCTGCCGGGTGGCGCTGGGACGGGTGCGGCGCGCGACCCGCACCTCGCCGCGAGGCTCGTCGAAGTCCCGGCGGGCGGGACGCACGCGGCCCTCGGTGTAGCCGGTGGCCACGACCGTCACCCACACCTCGGAGCCGAGCTTCTCGTCGACCATGGCGCCGAAGATGATGTTGGCGTCGGGATGGGCCGCCTCGCTGACGGCCTTGGCTGCCTCGTTGATCTCCCACAGCGACAGGTCGCTGCCGCCGGTGATCGAGAGCAGGATCTTGCGCGCACCCTCCATCGAGGTCTCCAGCAGCGGGGACTCCGTGGCGGCCTGAGCGGCGACGACCGCGCGGTTCTCGCCCTGGCCCATGCCGATGCCCAGCAGCGCGTTGCCAGCCTCGGACATGATCGTCCGCACGTCGGCGAAGTCGAGGTTGATGAGGCCCGGCAGGGTCACCAGATCGCTGACGCCCTGCACGCCCTGGCGCAGGACGTCGTCGGCCACGCGGAAGGCGTCGACCATCGAGGTCTGCTTGTCGAGCACGCTCAGCAGCCGGTTGTTGGGCACGACGATGAGCGTGTCGACCTCGTCGCCGAGGGCCTGCACCCCCTGTTCGGCGGCGGAGGCGCGCTTGTTGCCTTCGAAGCCGAACGGCCTGGTCACGATGCCGACGGTGAGCGCACCGATCTCGCGGGCGATGCGCGCGACGATGGGCGCGGCGCCCGTGCCGGTCCCGCCGCCGGCCCCGGCGGCGATGAAGACCATGTCCGACCCCTTGAGCAGCGCCTTGATGCGGTCGTACTCCTCCATGGCGGCCTGGCGTCCGAGGTCGGGGTTGGAGCCGGCGCCCAGCCCGCGCGTGACGCCCGGGCCGATGTGCAGGGTGAGATCCGCAGTTGACTGCTGGAGCGACTGGAGGTCGGTGTTGATGGCGACGAACTCGACGCCCTCGACCTGCGCCTCGACCATGCGGTTGACGGCGTTGACGCCTGCGCCGCCGACGCCGACCACGCGCAGCACCGGCTGGCCGGCGGGCTTGGCGGTGCCCCACGGGGTGGGCTCGTCGGCCACGCGCGCGTAGGGATCGGACTCGGCGACGGGTCGCCGGGCCGGCGCGCGATCGAGGATGTCGTCGGGGATGTCGGTGCTGAAGGCGTGGCGCAGGCGCTCCTGCGGCGTCGGGACGCGCGGCTCGGGCGGCGCGGGCGGCTCCTGCTCGGGCGTGCTCAGCCCTGGGTGCGGATAGCCGGTGTCGCGCGGGTGCGGCGGCGGCTCGGGCTGGCGGCGCTCCTGGGCGGCCGGCGTCGAGGGCGCGGGCACCTCGCCGGAGCCGGGCTCGGCGCTCGTTCTCTGGTCGGCCTGCTCGGCCGCTTCCTCGGTCTTCCGGAACAGATCGGCCAGCGGGCCTTCCCGCATGCTCGCGCGCTTACCGCTTGCCATGGGCGAGAACCTCCTTCGCGAGATCGCGGTAGGACTGGGCGGCGGTCCCGTCAGGATCGTACTTGAGGACCGACATCCCCTTGACCGGCGCCTCCGCGAAGCGAACGGTCTTCTTGATGCGCGAGGCGAACACGCGGTCCCCGAAGTTCTCCTCGAGGATCTCGATCGCCTCCTTGGCGTGAACCGTCCGCGTGTCCATGAGGGTGGGGAGGATCCCTTCGATCTCCACGTCGGGGTTCAGGTTCTCGCGGATCATCTGCAGCGTGTTCTGGAGCTGGATCAGGCCCCGCATCGAGAGGTACTCGCACTGGACGGGCACGATCACCTTGTCGGCCGCCGTGAGAGCGTTGATCGTCAGCAGGCCGAGCGAGGGCGGCGTGTCGATGCAGATGAAGTCGTAGTCGTCCTCGATCGCCTTGAACGCCTTCTCGAGCGAGCGCTCGCGACCGATCATCGTGCTCATGGCGATCTCGGCGCCGGCGAGGTCGATCGAGGCGCAGGCGACGTCGACCTCGCGCTTGCGGATGATCTCGCGGATCGAGGTCTGATGGACGAGCACGTCGTACATCGACTTGTCCAGGCCATCCGGGTCGATCCCCTGCGACATGGTCAGGTTGCCCTGCGGATCCATGTCGACGCACAGCACGCGGAAGCCCTTCTCGGAGAAGGCGACAGCGAGGTTGAGCGTCGTCGTCGTCTTGGCGACGCCGCCCTTCTGGTTCGCGAAAGCGATCACCTTCGGCTTATGGGGTGCCTTCTGCATGTCAGCGCCGTATTCGCCCGGCCACGGGCGAATCCTTCACGCGCGGGGATGAGTAGCAGCCAGCACGGACGGCTAGGCTCCCTCGCCGATGCTCGCACACACCGACGAGGTCGAGCCGGTGGCCATCGAGGGAACCCACCTCCGGGGGACGCGGTGGCGCCTGGGGGCGGCTGCGGGCGCCGAGGGCGTGGGCCTGAGCCGCTATCGCATGGCGGCGGGCGAGCGCGCGATGCCCGTTCACGTCCACGCCGACGAGGAGGAGCTCTTCTACGTCCTGGACGGCGAGGGGCACAGCTGGCAGGACGGGCGCACGTATGCCGTGCGCGCCGGCGACTGCGTCCTGCATCGCGCGGGGGCGCAGGCACACACGATCGTCGGCGCCGGCGCCGGCCTCGACGTGCTGGCCTTCGGCGGTGGCTCGCCCACCGGGCTGACGTGGCTGCCGCGTGCGCGAGCCTGGTGGAACGGCCCGCACTGGCTGCCCCATGACGGCCCGAACCCGTTCGCCGCCGAGGAGGCGGCCGGGCCGCTCGAGCTGCCCGACCCCGAGGCGGAGCGCCCGGCGACGATCCTCGCGCTCGACGACGTGCCGGCCGTGGAGCGCCGACGCGGCGACGTGGCCCACGTGCGGCGCGACCTCGGCGACGCGCTGGGCTCGCGCACCACCGGGCTGGGACACCTCGTCGTGGAGCCGGGGGCGCTGAGCAACCCGCCGCACTGCCACTCCGCCGAGGAGGAGGTCTTCGTCGTCCTCGACGGCGACGGCACGCTGCTGCTGGGCGACGAGGAGCATCCCGTGCGCGCGGGCAGCATCGTCGCGCGCCCGCCGGGCACCGGTGTCGCCCACACCTTCCGCGCCGGCGAGCACGGCCTCACGCTGCTCGCCTACGGCACGCGCGAGCCGAACGACATCGCCTACTACCCGCGCTCCGGGAAGGTCTCGCTGCGCGGCGTGCGTGCGATGTTCCGCGTGACCAAGGTCGACTACTGGGAGGGCGAGGTCTGAGCCTGCTGGACCGCGACCTCGTCGTGGTCACCGGCAAGGGCGGCGTCGGCAAGTCGACCGTTGCCGCGGCGCTCGGACTCGTCGCCGCCCGGCGGGGGCTGCGCACGATCGTGGCCGAGGTCGCCCGTCGCGACGACGTGTCCCGGGCGCTTGGCGGCGAGGGCGTCCAGGAGGAGGAGCTCGCGCCGGGGCTGCACCACCTGTCGATCGACCCCGAGCACGTCATGGAGCTCTATCTCACCGATCAGCTCCCGTCGCGGGCGCTGGCCGACGTGCTGATCTCCAGCCGGACGTTCACCTACCTGGCCGCGGCCACGCCGGGGATGCGCGAGCTGCTGACGGTGGGGAAGGTCTGGGAGCTGGCGCAGGAGGACCGCCGCACGCCCGGCGCCCGGCCCTATGACCTCGTGGTCCTCGACGCCCCGGCCACGGGCCACGGCGTGGCCATCCTCAGCGCCCCACGGACCTTCGCGGAGGTCGCGCGCGTGGGCCGCATCGCCCGCCAGGGCCGCACGATCGGGGCCATGGTCTCCGACCCGGCGCGGACGGCCGTCGTCGCCGTGGCCCGGCCCGAGGAGATGCCGGTCAACGAGACCCTCAGCCTCCAGGACGCGCTGCGCGACGAGCTGGGGCTCGAGGTCTCGCTGGTGGTGGCCAACGGCGTGCTGCCCCAGCGCTTCGACGCCGCCGACGCCCGTCGCCTCGAGGCCGCGCCCGACGGACCGGAGGTCCGCGCCGCCCGCCACGGCGCCGCGCGGGCGCGCGTCCAGCAGACGCAGCTTCGGCGCCTGCGCCGCGGCGCCCGCGCGCCCGTGGCCACGCTGCCGTTCGTGTTCGACGACGACCCCTGGGCGCGCCTGGCCAGCCATCTGGACCGCACGCTGTGAGAGTGCGGCTGCACGACAAGCGCGTGATCATCTGCGCCGGGTCGGGCGGGGTGGGCAAGACCACGATCTCGGCGGCGCTGGCCATGGGGCTGGCCGCGGAGGGCAAGCGGGTCGCGGTGGTGACCATCGACCCGGCGCGGCGGCTGGCCGACGCGCTCGGCCTCGACGACCTCGGCAACGAGCCGCACCTCGTCGATCCGGACCGCCTCGCCGGCCACGGCATCGAGGTCAAGGGCGAGCTGTGGGCCATGACGCTCGATCCCAAGCGCACGTTCGACGAGCTCATCGGCCGCCTGGCGCCGGACGCGGGCGTGCGCGACGAGGTCCTCTCCAACCGGATCTACCAGCAGCTCTCGGGAGCGGTCGCCGGGTCGCAGGAGTTCACCGCCGTGGCCAAGCTCTACGAGCTCGATCGGTCCGGTCGCTTCGACGTGCTCGTGCTCGACACGCCGCCGTCGCGCAACGCGCTGGACTTCCTCGACGCGCCCGACCGCCTGACCGGCTTCTTCGAGGGCCGCGCGCTGCGCGCGTTCCTGGCCCCGACCGGTCTCGCCGCCCGCGTGGTGGGCCGCGGGACCAGCGTCGTCTTCTCGGTCCTCAAGCGCCTCACCGGCGTCGACCTCCTCGACGACCTCGCGGTCTTCTTCCGCGTGCTCGGCGGACTCATCGAGGGCTTCAAGGAGCGCGCGGCGCGCGTGAAGGCCCTGCTCCGCGACGAGCGCACGACCTTCGTCATCGTCACGTCGCCGGAGCGCGAGCCCGTCGAGGAGGCGATCTTCTTCACCGGCAAGCTGGGCGACGCCGGCATGCGCTTCGGCGCCCTCGTGGTCAACCGCGTGCACCCGCTGGAAGGCGGGCCGCCGGAGGCCGACGCCGAGGCGCTGACGCGCGCGCTGGGCGGCGACGCCAAGCTGGCGGGCAAGGTCGCCCGTGCCTACGCCGAGGAGCGCCTGCTGGCACAGCGCGACAAGGCCGCGATCGAGCACCTGCGTGCCCAGACCGGCGAGCGCGACCCGATCCTCATCCCCCAGCTCGACTCCGACGTGCACGACGTCGACGGCCTCGTCGCCCTCCACGCGCACCTGTTCGCCGACTAGCCCCCCGTAGGCTGCCGGCATGGCGGCGGACTCCCGGCACGACGTGGTCATCGTCGGCGGCGGGCACAACGGGCTCGTGGCGGCGGCCTACCTCGCGCGCGCGGGGCGCTCGGTGCTCGTGCTCGAGCGCCGCGAGCACGTGGGCGGCGCCGCGGTGTCCGAGCGCCCGTTTCCCGGCGTCGACGCGCAACTGTCGCGCTACGCCTACCTCGTGAGCCTGCTGCCGCGGTCGATCGTCGAAGAGCTCGGCCTGCGGCTGCACCTTGCGCGCCGGCCGATCGCCTCCTACACGCCGCTTCCCGACGATCCGGCGCGCGGCGTGCTCGTGGACTCGATGGACGGCGACCGAACGGCGGCGGCTCTCGCGGCCACCGGCGACGCCGACGCCATCGCCGGCTGGGAGCGCCTGTACGCCATGTGCGGTCGCGTGGCCCGCGCGCTGTTCCCGACGCTGACCGAGCCGCTGCGCTCGCCCGCCGAGCTGCGCGTCCGCGTCGGCGACGAGGCGGCGTGGGACGCGCTCGTCGAGCGCCCGATCGGCGAGCTCATCGAGGCATGCCTCACCGACGACACGCTGCGCGGCATCGCGCTCACCGACGCCCTCATCGGCACCTTCGCCGGCGCCCACGACCCCGACCTGCGCCAGAACCGCTGCTTCCTCTACCACGTGATCGGCAACGGCACCGGGCATTGGGACGTCCCGATCGGCGGCATGGGCGCGGTGACGGCGGAGCTCGAGGCCGCGGCGCGCGCGGCCGGCGCGGAGATCCGCTGCCAGGCCGAGGTCACCGCGATCGACGCCGGCGCGGCGGAGTTCGCGGTGCGCTGGACCGACGCCGGCGGCGGCGACCGCGTCGCGCGCGCCGGCCACGCGCTGGCCAACGTCGCTCCCGCCGTGCTCGACGCGCTGCGCGGGCGCGAGCCGACCGGTCCCGCGCCCGAGGGCGCGCAGCTCAAGGTCAACCTCCTGCTGGCCCGCCTGCCGCGACTGCGCGACGCAGCCGTCGACCCGGCCGAGGCGTTCGCCGGCACCTTCCACGTCAACGAGGGCTACGCCCAGCTCGAGCGCGCCCGCGCGCAGGCGGCGGCTGGCGCGCTCCCCGACGTCGTGCCGTGCGAGGTCTACTGCCACTCGCTCACCGATCCGACGATCCTCGGCCCCGAGCTTCGCGCCGCCGGCGCGCAGACGCTCACGTGCTTCGCCCTGCACCTGCCCGCGCGCCTGTTCGCCGCCGACCCGGAGAGCGCGCGCGAGCGCGCGCTGGAGGCGACGCTCGCCTCGCTCGACAGCGTCCTGGCCGAGCCCGTGCGCGACTGCCTCTGGCGCGACGCCGACGGCCGCCCGTGCCTCGAGGCGCGCAGCCCCGTCGACCTCGAGGCCGAGCTCGGCCTCCCCGGCGGCAACATCTTCCACCGCGATCTCGCCTGGCCGTTCGCCGAGACCGAGGCCGAGCTCGGCACGTGGGGCGTGGAGACCGACGAGCCGCGCCTGCTCGTGTGCGGCGCCGGGGCGCGCCGCGGCGGCGGGGTCAGCGGGATCCCCGGGCGCAACGCCGCCATGGCCGTGCTCGGCGCCTAGTCCGCGGCCGCCGGGATGCCCGCGTAGCGTTCGTGCATGACCAGAGCCGGACGCTACGTGAAGATCACGGCCAAGGCGGGACAGGGCGACGTGCTGGCCGGCCGCCTGCTCGAGGTGGCGGACGGGCTGAGGGCGACGCCCGCCTGCGAGCTCTACGTCGTCAACCGCGCGCCGGACGAGCCCGAGGTCGTGTGGGTCACCGAGATATGGAGCAGCCAGGCCGAGCTCGATGCCTCGCTCCAGACCGAGGAGGCCAAGGCCGCGATCCCCGAGATCATGGCGCTCGTCGAGAGCACCGAGCGCATCGACGTGGTGCCGGTCGGCGGCGCCGGCCTCGACGACGCCAGGCCCGGGCACACGATCCGCAACCTCGCCGACGCCGAGGACCTGGCGGTGAGGTACGGCTACGGCGAGATGGGCGAGGCCCGCTTCCCCAGCGACGATCTGGAGACCGAGCAGACGGGCCTCAGCCATCAGCGCCTGCGTCCGGGCAAGCGCCAGATGTTCGCGCACCGCCACGGGCGCGCCGAGGAGGTCTACGTCGTGCTCTCGGGCCGCGGCCGCGTGCGCATCGAGGACGAGATCGTCGAGGTCGGGCCGTTGGATGCGATCCGCGTCGGACCAAAGGAGACGCGCGCCTTCGAGGCGGGGCCGGAGGGCCTCGAGCTCCTGGCCTTCTCGCGGCGCGCTCGCGGCGACGCCCAGATCGTCCCCGATTGGTGGACCGACTAGGGCTCGAGCACCACGCGCACCCCGTCCGGCGTGCTCAGCTCGGCCGTGCGCCCCGTGCCGCCGATGACGACCGCGTCCAGGCCCGGCCCCTCGGGCGGTTCGGGCGCCGCGCCGCGCGAGAGCCACGCGTTGACGCCGATGTGGTGGTGGTAGCCGTCGGCGGCGAGGAAGGCCGCCTGTCCCGCCCATCCGGTCATGAGCTCGAGGCCGACCGCGTCGGTCCAGAAGCGCACGGCCTCCTCGACGTCGGCGACCTTGAGGTGGACGTGGCCTATCCGCAACCCGGTCGCGTCGCCCTCGGCCTCCGCGGCCAGCGCGTGCAGGTCGAGCGGCAGGGTGTCCATCTTGATCTTCTCGCCCGGGTCGGGCGCCGGCCAGGCGTCGCGGGGGCGGTCGCGGTACAGCTCGATGCCGAGCGCGTCGGGGTCGTCGAGGTACAGCGCCTCCGACACGAGGTGGTCGCTGGCGCCGGTGAAGGCGGCGCGCTCGCTCGCCACCCGCAGCAGCGCGGCGCCGAGCTGGCCGCGGGTCGGGTACAGGAAGGCGGTGTGGAAGAGACCGGTGACGCGCTGCGGGGCCGGGCCCGCCTCGTCGCTCTCGCGCAGCGTCACGAGGTCGCGCACCGGCGAGCCGACGATGGCCTCGTAGAAGGCGCTGCTGCGCGCCACGTCGGCGACGCGCAGCTCGACGCGGCGGATGTGGAGCGGCTCGGGCGTGCCCTCAGGCTACGCCAGCGTCGCCTCGGGCCCCAGGCCCCCGGCGTCGGGAGCCGGTGTGCCGAGGTCCTGGGCCAGGATGTCGTCGGCCACGGCGCCGAGATCGGAGTCGAGGTGTCCGCACAGGACGTCGCGCAGCAGCGCCCGCAGGTGGCCGGCGAGCTCACCGGCCAGGGCGTCGAGGGACGGATCGACCGCCACGCCCGCGATGAGACCGCGTTCGAGCGCGACCGTCTGGGCCACGCGAGCCGCGAGGGCGGCGCGGTCGGCGGGCAGCGCGCACAGCGCCGCCAGGCGCCCCGGCAGCCGTCCGGACGCCGGGCCCTCCGGCTCGAGCAGCGCGCGCAGCGCGAGCAGCACGTCGGTCAGGGCCTCGCCGGGGACCGAGCGCTCGCACGCCATCTCGAAGCGGCGCAGCGCCCACGCCAGCTCGCCCGAGCGCGGCGTCCGGCGCGCGATGAGCGAGCAGAAGGCGCGCAGCTCGTCCTCGTGCTGGACGCCGACCACGAGCGGCTCTTCTGCGCGCCGGCCCAATGCCCCCAGCGCGAACGGCTGCCACGGCGAACCGCCCGTGCGCGTCCACGCGAGCGGGCCGAAGCCCACCGGCGCAGCGTCGTACAGGCGCAGCGCGCTGAGCAGCCGTCGCAGGCGCACGCGGGCGTGCGCGACCGGCGTCACGTCCCCCGCCGCCGCCTCCCAGCGCAGCACGGCCAGCAGGTGCGGGCGCTCGGCGCCCGGCGCCCAGAGCGCGTCCTCCGGCGCGTCCTCTTCAAAGGTGTCGCCGCGCACGAGCGAGAGCCCGTCGCCGAGCGGCACCGTCGCCGACCTCACGTCGAGGCCCAGGAGCGGCGCTATCACCACCGTCTCGGTACGCCCGTCGTACAGCGCCGTCTCGAGCTCGCCGTAGGCGCGATCGACGCGCTCGGCGCTGAGCGCGAAGTCGGTCGACTCCTCGAAGATGCGCGTGAGGAAGGCGCGCAGCGCGAACTCGGCGCGGGCCCGCGGCTCGACGGGGTAGCCGCGCTCGCCGCGCGCGTCGAGGTAGCGATCCAGGCCACCGAGGCCGGCCAGCGCGTGGACGGCGGGCAGGAAGCTCTCAAGCCGCGCGAGCAGGCCGACGCGCTGCTCGATGAAGTCTGCCGTCAGCGGGCGGTAGCAGTACAGCGGGCTGGCGCGCCGCCCGCTGGGCACGACCTCGAACGGGATGTCGGCGCCGCCGGCCGTCTCGGCGGCGAGCTGCCAGCCGGCCTCCTCGACGAAGGCGGCCAGGGCGCCGTGAAGCTCGCGATTGCGCATGGCCGTGCGGTTCGGGGCGGCGCGCGCCGGTCCTGCCACCCGCACGCGGGCTTGCAGGCGCTGTCGTCCGCCTCACTCGGGGATGTCGGCCGCCAGCGCCCCCACGACGTTCTGCAACCAGCCGCGCTCGGGATCGTCGCCCGGCAGGCGCCGCAGCCGCCGCATCGCCCAGTCGGCCAGCGACTGGCGCCCGCCGACGGCCACCAGCGGCCCGATGACCGCGTAGCGCCCGTCGTCCAGGGCGACGAGGGCGCCCGGCACGTCGCGGCGGATGCGCAGCTGAGCGGTCACCGGGGTGCCGCCGACCTCGCGCGGATGCGCGACGTCGCCGGCCAGGTTCGCCTGCTCCAGCGGCCGCACCGTGAACAGTGGCGAGCGCCCGAGCCTGCGCGAGCGTCGCCGGGGCGACGGCCCGATCGGTCCCTGCCGCCAGCGCTCGACGATGAGGTGGACGTCGCGCGAGAGCTCGGAGCGCAGCAGCACGTGCAGGCGATCGCCGCCCCGCAGGATCGTCGAGCCACGCGGCGGGATCGCCTCGTCGCCGCGCACGATCACGTTGACCACCGCCTCGCGCGGGAGGCCGAGATCGCGGACCCGGGCGCCCACCACCGCATCCCGCTCGCCGACGGGATACTCGAGCACCTCGGCGCCCAGGCGCCGGATCGTCCCCGCTTCCGCCAGCGGACGGGGCACGGCCGGCTCGGTCGTGGTCGCGCCCAGCCGGTGGGCGAGCGGCTCGAACGTCGTGCCCTGGATGAGCGTCGAGAGCAGGACGGCGAAGAACACGATGTCGAACAGCTGCGTGCTGCCGCCCACGCCGGCGATGACCGGGAAGGTGGCCAGCACGACGGGCACGGCGCCGCGCAGGCCGGCCGCCGAGAGCACCGCGCGCTCGGCCCAGGTGAACCGGGCCGGCAGCGTGGCGACGGCGACCGCCAGGGGTCGCGCTACCAACACGAGGACGAGCGCGAGCACGGTGCCCTTCACGGCGATCTCGTCGAGTCGGCTGGGGAAGACGAGCAGCCCCAGGGCCACGAACATCGCCACCTGTCCCACCCACGCCAGCCCCTGGTGGAACGCGGTCACGGTCTGCTGGGCCGGGATGCCGACGGTGCCGAGCGCGAGTCCCGCGAGGTAGACGGCGAGGAAGCCCGAGCCATGCAGGGCGTCGGCGCCGCCGAAGGCCAGCGCCGCCACGGCCAGCGTCGCGACCGGGTACAGGCCGGCGGTGGCCAGCTGCACGCGCCGCAGCGTCCACACGGCGGCCGCCCCCACGACGACCCCGACGATGAGGCCGATGCCGAGCTGGCGCACGAACAACAGCGCCATGTCGCCCAGCCCGTACGAGTCGCGCTGCAGCCACTCGATGAAGCCGAGGACGAGCAGGACGGCGACCGGGTCGTTGAAGCCCGACTCCCCCTCGAGCGTGGTGGCCAGCCGGCGCTTGAGCGTCGAGCCGCGCAGCAGCGCGAAGATGGCCGCGCCGTCGGTGGCGGCCATGACCGAGCCCAGGAGCATGCCGTCGAGGGTCGAGAGGTCGAAGAGCGCCGCGGCGGCGAGGCCGGTGACGACCGCGGTGACGATCGTCCCCACGACGGCCAGCGCCAGGGCGGGCTTCAGCACGGGCCGGATCTCGAGCAGCCCGGCGGTCAGTCCCCCTTCGAAGAGGATGAGGGCCAGGGCGATGATCCCGATGCGCCGGGCCAGCTCGTAGTCGTTGAAGCCGATCCAGCCCAGGCCGTCGGAGCCGATGGCCATCCCCAGGAAGAGGAAGAGCAGCAGGCCGGGCACGCGCAGGCGCCCCGCGATGAGCGAGGCGAGCATGCCGGCGGCCAGCAGCGCCCCGGCGACCAGGATGAGCTCTCCGTCCGCCACGGCCGGAGCATCTCAGCTTCGGCCGAACGCCCCCCGCGCGACCCCCGACACCATGTAGGTGCCCACCAGCACCGCCGCGATCGAGGCCCCCGCGGCCGTGCCCGCGTAGTAGGACATGTACAGCCCGCCGGCTCCCGCCAGCACGGCGATCAGCGCCGAGCTCGCCATCATCGGCGCCATCCGGCGGGTGACGAGGCGCGCGGCCGAGGCGGGCGCCACGAGGACGGCCACGACCAGCAGGTTGCCGAGCCCCTGGACGGCGACGAGCAGCGCGAGGGCGACGAGCACGAGCAGGGCCGCGTCGATCGTCAGCGGGCGGAGCCCGAGGCCGGGCGCGCTGAGCCGGTCGAACCCGACGGCCAGCAGGCGACCGTGCAGCACGGTCAGCGCCACCACGACGAGGGCGGCGAGCGCGGCGGCCAGCGCGAGGTCGGTGTCCGACACGCCGAGCACGTCGCCGAAGAGCAGCCCCTGCAGGCCGGGCGGCGAGGAGGGCGACAGCGCCAGCAGCGCCCCGCCGCCGAAGAGGGTCGTCACGACCACGGCGACCGCCGTGTCGCGCCCGATCGCGGGGACCTGCCCGGCCGCCGCCACGGCCAGCGCGGCCACGATCAAACCTGCGGCGCCGCCGAGCAGCAGCGGCAGGCCCGTGAGCGCCGCCAGGACGAGCCCCGGGAGCAGCGCGTGCGCCAGCGACTCGGCGCTGTAGGAGAGGTTGGAGAAGACGATCCAGCAGCTCAGCGCGCCGCCGCTGATGCCGAGGAGGGTGACCTCGAGCAGGGCCCGGCGACCGACCGGATCGGTCCACGGATCGGTCAGCGCGTGCAGGACGGCCAGCATCAGTGGTGGTGCGGCGGCAGCACGCCGCGCAGCTCGCCCCCAGGCAGCTCAACGATGGCCCCGCCGTAGGTGGCCTCGAGCACGGGCCGGTCCAGCGTCGTCTCCGGCGCCCCGAACGCGACCTGGCGGCGGTTCAGGCAGAGCACGCGGTCCCACCCGCGCGCCTGGTCGACGTCGTGCGTGGCGATCATCACCCCGCGCCCCTGGGCGCTCAGCTCGGCCAGCAGCGCCTCCAGCCGCTCGGCGCTGCGCGTGTCGAGCCCGGTGAACGGCTCGTCGAGCAGGACCACGGACGCGTCCTGCACGAGCGCGCGGGCCACGAGCACGCGCTGGCGCTGCCCGCCGGACAGGTCGCCGAAGGTCGTGCCGGCCTGCTCGCCGAGCCCGACCGCGTGCAGCGCGCGCCGCGCGGCGCGACGCTCGGCGCGCCCAGCGCGCCGCCACCACGGCAGGGTCGACAGCGAGCCCATCAGCGCCACGTCGAGGGCGCTGACCGGGAAGTCGAGGCGCGAGCGCTCGGTCTGGGGCACCACGCCGAAGCGGTCGGGCGCGCGCAGCGTCCCGGCCAGCGGCGTGAGCTCGCCGAGCAGGACGCGGAAGAGCGTCGTCTTGCCGCCGCCGTTGGGGCCCAGCACGCCGATGCGCTCGCCGGCGTGCAGCGTGAAGGACAGGCCGGTGAGCACCGGCGCGGCGCCGTAGCCGGCGGCCACGCCGTCGGCGCTGACGAGCGGCGCGGGCAGGCTCAGAGTCCCGGGATGCTGCACCTCTCGGTGCCTCCGCTGAAGCCCCGCACCATCGCGTCGGCGTTCGCCCGCTCCATCGACAGGTAGGTGGCGCCCTCCGAGCCTTCCGGGCCGAGCGTGTCGCCGTAGAGCGTGAGATCGCTGGTCGCGCCGGTCTGTCGCGCGATGGCCTGCGCGAGCTTGGGGTTGATCGAGCTCTCCGGGAACACCGCCTTGACGCCCTCGCGCCGGATGAGCCGGGTGAGCTCGGCGACGTCGCCCGCCGAGGGCTGCGCCTGCGTGGTCTGCGAGGGGATGACCGCGCCGACGACCTCGATGCCGTAGCGGCGCGCGAAGTAGGTGAAGGCGTCGTGGTCGGTCACGAGCTTGCGCTGCGAGGCGGGGACGCGCTCCATGCAGGCCGCGATGCCGCGGTCGAGCGCACGCAGCTTGGCCACGTACGCGGCGGCGTTGCTGGCGTAGACGTCCTTCGCGTCGGGGTTGGCCTTGGTGAGCGCGGCGCGGATGCCGCTGACGGCCGCCTCCGCGTTGCGCGGGTCGTGCCACCAGTGCGGGTCGTACCGCGAGGCCTCGGGGCCCGACGTCTCGCCCGGAGCCTTCACGGGCGCGCGCGCGCCGAGGTCGACCACGGCGGCGTCGCCTCCCGCCTGCTTGACGACGTCGCCCATCCAGTGGTCGAGCTCGTCGCCGTTGAGCAGCACCACGCTCGCGTCGGCCGTGGCCACGACGTCGGCCGGGCGCGGCTCGTAGTCGTGCGGGTCGGTGTTCGGCTTGAGCAGCTGCACGACCTTCGCCCGGTCGCCGCCGACGCCGCGCGCGAAGTCGCCCAGCTGCGTCGTGGTGGCGACGACCCTGATCTGCCCCGGGGCCACCGAGCCGCCACTGCCGCTGCCGCATCCGGCGACGAGCACGGCGATGGCCGCCGACGCAGCCAGGGCGGCGGCCGTGCGCGGGCGGCGCGCGAGCGCGCGGCCGACCGCGGCGAGGGCGAAGACGCCGCCGGCCAGGACGGCGATGGCTGGACCGGGCGGGGCGTTGACCTGCACCGAGAGCCACAGGCCCGCCACGCCTTCGACGGCCACGAGCGCGACCGTCGCCAGCTGCCACGGGCGCACGCGCGCGCAGAGCAGGCGCGTGGTGGCGGCGGGCACGACGAGGACCGCGGTGGCCAGCAGCGCGCCGAGGGTGGAGAGCGCGGCGACGGCGACCAGCGCGACGAGCGCGAGCAGGACCCCGTCGGGCAGCGCCGACCGCGCCCCCAGCGCGCGCGCCGAGCCCGCATCGAAGCCGATGGCGAGCCAGCGCTGCTCGAGCACGACCGCGCCGGCCAGGACGGCGGCCGCGGCCGTGGCGGCGAAGGCGATGTCGCCGGAGTCGACGAGCAGCAGGCTGCCGAACAGCAGCGTCTCGACGTTGCTGCCTGAGTGGAAGACGTCGCTGGCCAGGATCACCCCGGCCGCGAGCGCGGCGACGAGCACGAGCGCGGTGAGCGAGTCGTAGACCGACCCACCGCCTTCGGCGGCGTGTGCCCGGCGCGCCCCCTCGCGCCGCGCGAGCAGCCCCACGCCGAGCGCCACCAGCGCCGCCGTCGCGCCCGCGCCCAGGACGGCGGCGAAGCCCAGGCCGTCGGCCAGCACCAGTCCCGGGAAGGCCGCGGTCCCCACGGCGTGCGCGTAGAAGGCCAGGCCGCGCAGCACGATCCAGGTGCCGATGACGCCGGCGGCCACCGCCAGGATCAGCACCTCGGCCACGCCGCGCTGCACGAACGGAAGCTGGAACGGCTCGAGCACCGCCGAGCACGTTACAGGAATGAGAATCGTTCTTGTTACGCGGTGGCAGCCGCGCGCCTTAGGCCGACCACGGCTCGCGGTCGAGCGCGGCGACGAAGTCCGAGCGCGCGTGCACGGGCTCGCCGTGGGCGACGAGGACGTGCTCGAACGGCAGGGCCAGCAGCGCCCGCAGCGCCGGGAGCGTGCGCTCCTCGTGCCACGCCGTCCCCCACACGCGCAGCACGCCGCCGGGCGCCGTCATCGCGTCGGCGAAGACCAGCGCCCGCTGCTCGGGCAGGTAGATCGGCGTCTCCATGTGGCCGCGGCCGTCGTGGTGGGCCTGCAGCCCGCCCGGGAGCTCGTCGCCGGGTCGGATGGGCTCGAGCTCGGTCCGCGGGATGTCGTCGCGCCAGAACAGGTAGGGGCCGTAGGCGCGGGCGCCGTACCAGCGCACGAACAGGTCGACGTCGCGCACGTGGTCGGGCTTGAGGATGACGACCGCCTCCGGCCTCAGCGCCTCGAGGCGCGCCCAGACGTCGCGCGCGCCGGGCGGTGGCGCAAGCGGGTCAAGCACGGCGGCGACACCGCGGGACTCGACCGCGACCGACGTCACCTCCGGCTCCCAGTCGTAGCCCTCGCGCCAGTCGGGATGAGGCTGTCGCCACAGCCACAGGCCCGGCGCCACGTCGCGCATCTCGACGCTCACGGCGCGCCAGCATAGTCCGCCCTCCCGCCGGGCTGAACGCAGTGGCCGCAGCGGCCGCCGGGACGTTCCCTCGCGGACCCGGTCCAGGGGAGGCCCGTCCGCGCCCCGGCGACCGGCGGCATCCCCAGGGTGCCATTCTGAGGGTCAGCTCGAAATAAGGCGCCGACAGGCTTTAGGAGAACTTGAGCACGTTTTAGCGTCCGTTGAGGATCGGAGCGTCATCCTGGGCATCACATGAGGATCCTGGTCGCCGAAGACGAGCGCCGCCTGGCGGGCGCCATCGCCCGTGGACTGCGCCGCGAGGGCATGGCCGTCGACGTCACGCACGACGGCGCGTCCGCACTGCTCAAGGCGCGCGTCGTGCCCTACGACGTCGTCGTGCTCGATCGCGACCTTCCCGAGCTGCACGGCGACGAGGTCTGCCGGCGCCTCTCGGGCGGCGAGCGCGAGACCAAGGTCCTGATGCTCACGGCGGCCGACAGCCTCGACGATGTCGTCGACGGGCTCACGCTGGGCGCCGACGACTACCTGCCCAAGCCCTTTCAGTGGAAGGAGCTCGTGGCCCGCATCCGCGCGCTGGCGCGGCGCGCCGGGCGCGCGCGCCCGGCCGTGCTGCGCCGCGGCGACCTCGAGCTCGACCCGGCCGAGCACCGCGTTACGCGCGCCGGCGAGGAGCTCGAGCTCACGCCCAAGGAGTTCGGCGTCCTGGAGGCCCTCATGGCGGCCGACGGCGCCGCCGTCTCGGTCGAGGACCTCCTGCAGCGGGTGTGGGACGAGCACGCCGACCCGTTCACCAACACGGTGCGCATGACGATCATGACCCTGCGGCGCAAGCTCGGCGATCCGCCCGTCCTCGAGACGGTCATGGGCGCCGGCTACCGGATCTGATGCCCCGCCCGACGGTCCGGCTGCGCCTGACGCTCCTCTACGCCGGCGTCTTCCTGCTCGCCGGCGCCGCGCTGCTGACCGTCAGCTACATCCTCGTGCGCAACAACGTCACCGCCCCGCAGGTGGGCGACGGCACCCCCGTCGACGAGCTGCGCCGCGCGGTCCAGCGCGAGGTCGCCGCCGACGCGCTGCATCGCCTGCGCGTGCAGTACGCCATCGCCCTGGCCGCCATGACGGCGCTCTCGGTGCTGCTGGGCTGGATCGTGGCCGGCCGCGCGCTGCGCTCGCTTCAGCACATCACCGCCACCGCGCGGCGCGTCTCCCAGGACAACCTCGACGAGCGCATCGCGCTCCAGGGCCCGCGCGACGAGCTCAAGGAGCTGGCCGACACCTTCGACGCCATGCTCGAGCGCCTGCAGTCCGCCTTCGCCAGCCAGCGGCGCTTCGTGGCCAACGCCTCGCACGAGCTGCGCACGCCGTTGAGCGTGATGCGCACCGAGCTGGAGGTGACGCTCGCGGACCCGCAGGCCAGCAACGTCGAGCTGCGCGCCATGGCCGAGACGGTCCACGACGCCCTGGACCGCACCGAACGCCTCGTGCAGGCCCTGCTCACGCTCGCGCGCTCGGAGGGAGCGGTCACCCGCCGCGATCCCGTCGATCTGGCCGGCGCGGCGCGGCTCGCGCTCGAGCACAGCGCGCGCGACGCGCGGGCCGCCGAGCTCGACATCGCCACCGACCTGCACGCGGCACCCGTGCGCGGCGACCGGCGCCTGCTCGAGCGCCTCGTGGGCAACCTCGTGGAGAACGCCGTCGGCCACAATCGCCCCGGCGGGCGCGTCTCGATCTCGACCACCACCCGCGACGGCCACAGCGTCGTCGAGGTCGTCAACGACGGCGAGGTCCTCGATCCCGCCACGCTGCCGCGACTGCTCGAGCCCTTCCAGCGCATCGATCGCGGCGCGCGCGGCGACGGCGCCGGCCTCGGGCTCTCGATCGTGCGCTCGGTGGCCCACGCCCACGGCGGCCACGTCGCGCTGTCCGCCTGTAGCCGTGGCGGCCTGCGCGCCACGGTGACCCTCCCGCGCGCCGAACCGACCGATCAGCCCGATCCATCCCGCTACCCTCGGGAGCGTGCCCATGCCTGAGCGCAGACCTCGCCTGCGCCGCGCCGCCTACCTCACGGCCGTGGCCACCAGCTGCGGTGCCTTCGGCCTCTCGCTGGCCGGCATCGCCAACACGCAGGGCAAGGTCCGGCCCAACGGCGACGCCGCGGCGCTGGCCAAGAAGCTCCAGCAGCGTACGCACGGACCGTGCCACAGGCCGCCGCCGGTCCAGCGGCAGGTCTAGCCCGCCGCTAGCGCCCGCGCACCGCGCGCACGTAGACCGGCGCGCCGCGCCCGTCGCCCGCCTTGGGCGAGGTCCGCGGCGTCAGGCGGTAGAGGCCCGGGCGCCGCAGGCGCACGGCCGCGCGCCACGTGCGGCGCCGCACACGCCCCCTGACCGAGGCGACGCGATGGAACCTGCCGTCCGAGCCCTGGCGCTCGAGCACGACCGCCACCGACGCGAGCGGACGCACGCGACCGGAGAGCGCGACGCGGCGTCCGGCGGCCACGCGCCTGCTCGCCGTGCGCGTCGACAGGACCGGCGTGAGGCCGATACGGGCGACCCCCGACGTCGTGCCCGCCGCCATCGCCCGCACGTCGCCGCCGCGGCGCCAGGGCACGCGCACGACGAAGGAGCCGTCGCCCTGGGTGGCGCCCTGGGCGACCGTGACCCACGTCCCGTCGCTGGCGCGCTTCTGGAGCGCCACGGGGTCGTTGGGCCCGGCGGTCGAGTCGGGCCGCACGACCCGCCCGGTGAACACGGCGTCGGCGCCGTAGAGCACGGCCGGCGCGGCCGGGGTCAGGCTGACCTGGCCGTGCGGCGCGACCGGGCCGGCCAGCGCCGCGGCCCGCGGGCGCAGGGCGGGGAGCTGGGCGTAGAGCGCGTTGCCGGGGCACGCGGTCTTGTCGCCGTCGCGGTGGCCGGAGATGCGCTGCATCGCCACGGGCGTGCCCGACGGATAGCGGTTGAGGCTGCCCCCACCCGACGCCACGGTCACGCCCCCCTCGCAGGGGATGCCGTGCAGCGACAGCTTCCAGCCCAGCAGCTGGGCGAGCGCGGCCATGGCGGGCTCGGGGATCGGCACGTCGCTGAACGTCCCCAGCACCGCGACGCCCGTGGACTGCGAGTTGTAGCCCTGGGCCTGGGCGCCGACCACGGCCTGATCCACCCCGCCGGCACGGCCTTCGAAGACCTGGCCGTACTGATCGACGAGGAAGTTGTAGCCGATGTCGTTCCAGCCGTTGGTGTCGCGGTGGTACTTGGCGATGGCGAGCACGATCGAGGCGGACTGGTCGGGCCTGTAGTCGTTGGCGGTGACCGTGTGATGCACGAAGGCGAGCTGGACCACGCCGTAGGACGGAGCCGAGCGCGGCGGGACCGAGTCGGCGCCCCACGCCGCGCGGGGGATGATCGGCGGCGGGGTGCCGGGCTGGGCCGAGCTCTGCCTGGGGGCGGCCGCCGCGTGGGCGCGCACGCGGTGCCGCGCCGCAGGCACGGCCACGAACTGCATGCGGAGCCCTCGGTCCGGCCGGCGCGCGGCGCGCAGCTGAAGCTCGTCGCACCCGCCGGCCCACACGGGGTCCGACGCGCGCTCGCCGCTGCCGGTGTCGGGAGCGTGGTCGCCGTGGACGGCGAGCGGCACCCACGGGCTCCAGGGCCCGCCGCGGCGGCGCACGCGCACCGCGAGCCGCCCGTGCGCCTTGCGCGGGCCGCGGACGCCGAGAAGGTCGAAGCGCCGCGGCGCGCGCAGCACGCGGCTCGTCGCGCCTTCGAAGTCCCGCGGCCCCACGTCCATGCCGAAGCCGCGCGTGCGAGCGGGAAGGGGCCGCCCGAGCGCGCTCAACGGTCGCGCGAAGAGCGCGCCGAGACCGGTGGCGGCGCCGAGGACGAGGGCGCGCCGACGCGTGATCGTCGTGGCACCCACCGCGGCGAGGGTAGCTCTCCGGTCCCGCCCCGCAACGCCTGCACGATCTCCTGCCATGTCGTGGCTAGGACTCCCGCGGCGGGCACGAGTTGCGGTCGTGCGGCTACCCGCACGGCGCTTGGCGTCGGGCGGTAGCTCGACCCGGCTAAGCGGCGACGACGACGCGCTCGGCGTCGCGCTCGTCGCTCGCGCACTCGGCGCCGAGCCATTCCTCGCCGTAGTCGCGCATGCCCTCGATGATGGGGATGAGCGCGCGGCCCTTGGCCGTGAGCGAGTACTCGACGCGGGGCGGGACCTCGGCGTAGGTCTGGCGCTCGACGATGCCCTCCTCCTCCAGCGCGCGCAGGCGCAGCGAGAGGGTGCGCGGGCTGATCCCGGCCAGCGAGCGCTCGAGCTCGCAGAAGCGCGAGTGGCCCTCGGAGAGGTCACGCACGAGCAGCAGCGTCCACTTACCGCAGACGATGTCGGCGGTACGACAGACCGGGCATGTCGGGTCGGACGCCACTGCCCAACACTTTACCAAGTGAAGTCACGGCGTCAGCCGCCGAGCAGGTTCCCCAGTCCGCCCCCGCCCCCGCTCGGCTCCGGGCTCACCCGACCCTCGGAGGGCTGGACCAGCACCCATCCCTGCCCGCTGAAGGCGATCTGGAACGACTCGCCCGAGCTGCGGCCGGTCAGCGACTTGGTCAGCTTGAAGTCGGTCTTGATCGAGGTGCTGACCCCCTCGGACCACGTGATGGCGGCCTGAGCGTCGGCGAAGGTCGGCGCCGAGCCGACGTCGAGGAGCACCGGGTTGCCGTCGGAGAGGATCGCGACCCAGCCCGATCCGCGCAGGACGGTGTTGAAGAGCCCGCCGCCCATCATCCCGCTGGCGCCCTGGACCCGCTTGATGTCCCAGTCGATGTCGGCGTCGATGGCCAGCAGGTTGCGCCCGTTCACCGTGATCTGCTCGCCCTCGAGCATGATGAGGTGCACGTGCTGGGCCTCGTCGGCCAGGAAGACCTCGCCGCGGCCCGAGACCTTCATGAGGTCCTGCCCCTCGCCCGTCAGCGCCTTCTTCATGAACTTCGTCACGCCGCCGCCCACGTACTCGAACGAGACGTCGCCCTGGTAGGCGACCATCGAGCCCTGCTTGGCGCGGATCTCGCCCTGGTCGAGCTGGACCTTGAGCAGGTAGGGGTTCTGGAGGGCGAAGGCCTCGGTCGAGGTCGTCTCGTTGAACTGCGCCAGCGTCGTCTGCATGCCCGACACCATGTCGGGCAGGTCGGCCGCGGTCAAGCGGCCGTCGGCGGTCACGTGGGCGCGCTCGGCGCCCGCGCTCACACCGCCGCGGGCGAGCGGCGCGTCTCGGCGTCGGTGAGGTCGTCCATCGTCGTGCCGCGCTTGCCGTCGGCGGCGACGAGGAGCTTGAAGTCATGCGGGCTGGAGGCGAACTTGACCGCGGTCTCCATGTCGACCTTGCCGGCCTTGAGGTGCTGGAACAGGTGCTGGTCGAAGCTCTGCATGCCGTAGAACGAGCCCTCGGCGATGACTTCAGGCAGCTTCCCGGTCTCCTTCGGGTTCATGATCATGTCGCGCACGCGACCGGTCATCCGCAGGACCTCGCAGGAGGCGATGCGCCCGGCGCCGTCGACCGTCGGCACCAGCCGCTGCGAGACCACGCCCTTGAGCGTCGACGCGATCATCGCGCGCACCTGGTTGTGCATGTGCGGCGGGAAGAAGTCGATGAGCCGGTTGACCGTCTCGGCGGCGTCGACGGTGTGGACGGTGGAGAACACGAGGTGGCCGGTCTCGGCCGCGCTCAGCGCGGTGTGCACGGTCTCCTCGTCGCGCATCTCGCCGACGAGGATCACGTCGGGGTCCTGGCGCAGCACGCGGCGCAGCGCGCGCTTGAAGGACCCGGTGTCCATGCCGACCTCGCGCTGGTTGACGATCGACTCCTTGTCGACGTGCAGGAACTCGAGCGGGTCCTCGATCGTCACGATGTGACGCCGGCGCGTCGAGTTGATGTGGTCGACCATGGCCGCCAGCGTCGTCGACTTGCCCGAGCCCGTCGTGCCGGTGAGCAGCACGATGCCGCGCTCCTCTTCGGCCAGCTCGCGGATGACCGCCGGCAGCTCGAGCTCCTCGATGCTCTTGACCGACACGGGAATCGCGCGGATGACCAGCGAAGCCGAGCCGCGCTGGCGAAAGGCGTTGACGCGGAAGCGGGCCAGCCCGGGGATCGAGTAGGCGAAGTCGACCTCGCACTCCTCAGCGAACTCCTCGAGCTTCGGCGGGTCGTCGAGCATGTGCAGCACGGCGCGCTCGGTGTCCTCGGGCGTGAGCGCGGGCAGGCCTTCGATCGGCTCCATCTGGCCGTCGATGCGCATCATCGGCGGCGCGGGCACCTTGAGGTGGAGGTCCGAGCCACGCTGATCGATGAGGTGGCGCAGGCAGAAGTCGAGGTCGAAGCTCATTAGCAGCGGAAATCGGCCCGTCCGCGCCGAGCTTGAACCCTTCAGAGCGGAGGCTGGACGGACGGCGGGGGAAGGTGTGGAAGCTCTCCACCCAGGTGAGGCCCGGGCACGGCGGGCCATCGGCACCATCGGGGCATGACCTCCAAGATCGCTCAAACACTCCTCTCCGTCGGCGCCGTGGCGGCGCTCGCCGGCAGCACGATCGCTCCCCTGGCCTCGGCCAAAGCCGCCCCGGCCAAGCATGCGCGCACGATGACGGTGTGCGCCAGGAGCGCCTACATCGACTCCCCCGCCCCGGGCCGGATCTTCATCGGCACGATCTTCAAGGGCGAGCACTTCCACGTCGACCGCAGCGCCCGCGTGAAGCGCGGCAGCGCGAAGGGCCTGTGGCACCACGGCAAGCGGATCGCCACCGGCAAGAACGGCACCTACGTCGTGACCGGCTGGGTGAAGGCCTCCGCCTTCTGCAAGTAGCCGCTGGGAGCTGCGCGCCGTCTACGCGATCAAGGGATGTGGCCTACTAGGCCACATCCCGCAGCTTCTGCGCCTCGGCCAGTGACTGCAGCTTCTTCAGCGATTGGTTCTCGATCTGGCGGATGCGCTCGCGCGTGACGTTGAACGTCCGCCCGACCTCGTCGAGCGTGCGCGGGTGCTCGCCGCCGAGCCCGTACCGCAGCTCGAGGACGCGGCGCTCGCGGTAGGAGAGGTTCTCCAACGCCTCGCGCAGCGCTTCCTTGGTGAGGATCTCGGCGGCCCGCTCGTAGGGGGACTCGGCGCGCTCGTCGGCGATGAACTGGCCGAACTCCGACTCCTCCTCGTCGCCGACCGGCTTCTCGAGCGACACCGGCGCCTGCGCGGAGCGCTTGATCTGGTCGACCTCCTCCGGGTCGATGCCGGTGACTTCGGCGATCTCCTCCGGGGTGGGTTCACGGCCGAGCTCGGTGACGAGCTTGCGCTCGGCGCGGCCGATCTTGTTGAGCTTCTCCACCACGTGGACCGGGATGCGGATGGTGCGCGCCTTGTCGGCCAGCGCGCGCGCGATCGCCTGGCGGATCCACCACACCGCATAGGTCGAAATCTTGACGCCGCGCCGATAGTCGAACTTCTCGACCGCGTGCATCAGGCCCATGTTGCCTTCCTGGATCAGG
>DASVFT010000026.1:0-11369 GCA_036379935.1 Solirubrobacteraceae bacterium
CCGCAAGCTCGACGGCGAGCTCGGCGGGCGCGAGCAGGAGCTCGCCGCAGCGCTGGAATAGATTCCCGGACCGCGATGTCCAATCTTCTTCAGTGGGACGGCGAGCCCGGCCACTACGAGGCCTACTACCTGTCGGCCAGCGATCCCCGCAGCGGCCTCGGGCTGTGGATCCGCTACACGATGCGCGCACCGCTCCAGCGCCCGCCCGAGTGCGCGTTGTGGTTCGTCGCCATGGACCGCGACGGGCTGCGGTTCGCGCGCAAGGCGACGTTCCCGATCGCCGAGCTGACGGCCGAGGAGGAGCCCTTCCGCCTCACGCTGGCCGGCGCCGACCTCTCCGATCGCGGGATGGCGGGCGCCATCGACGGCGCCTCGTGGGAGCTCATGTGGGAGCCGTCGCTGCCCGCGGCCGAGCACGTGCATCCGCTCATCCGGCGCACGGGCGTCGCCACCACGCTGGCCGTGCTCGCGCACCCCGACCTGGCGGTCTCGGGCACGGTGCGCTTCGACGGGCGTGATCTCTCGCTCGACGGCGTGCGCGCCGGGCAGGGGCACGTCTGGGGCTCCAAGCACGCATCGCGCTGGGTCTGGGCGCACGCCAGCGACCTGCGCGGCCCCCACGGCGAGCCGCGCCCGGACACGTACTTCGACGGCGTCAGCGCCTTCGTCCTGCGGCTGGGTCGCGAGCTCGGCCCGAGCACGCCGGTGCTGGGCCGCTTCGGCGGGGAGGACTTCCGCTCCACGAGCCCGATGTGGGTCGTGCGCAACTCCAGCCAGTTCGACCTCACCAGCTGGCGTCTGGAGGCACGTGACGGAAGCCGCCGCGTCGTCGGTGAGATCGACGCGGCCCGCGACTCGCTCGTCGGCGTGACCTACCACGACCCCGATGGCGAGGAGGCCTACTGCTACAACAGCGAGGTGGCCTCCATGCGCCTCTTCGTGTGGGACCGGACCAGCCGCGGGCGCTTCGGCTGGACCCTGCGCGACACGCTGGTGGCCGACGGCACCGCCCACTTCGAGTACGCGCAGCGGGCGCCGGTGGAGGACGTCCCGCTGCTGCTGTCGTGAGCTTCCGCGCCGACGGCGAGCACCTCGCCGTCGACCTCCCAGGCGCCACGGCGCTGTTCACCACGCGGCGCGGAGGGGTGTCCGAGGGCCCGTACGCGTCGCTGAACCTCGGCCTGTGGACCGACGACGAGCCCGAGCGCGTGCTCGACAACCGCGAGCGCGTGCGGGCCTACGCCGGCGCCGACCGCCTGGCGCAGGGCCGCCAGGTCCACGGGACGAAGGTGGCGGTCGACGTGGATGCCGTCGAGGAGGCCGACGGCCAGGTCACGACCCGGCGCGGCGTGGCGGCGATCGTGCTCGTGGCGGACTGCCTGCCCGTCGCGCTGGCCGGGCCCGACGCGGCCGGAATGGTCCACGCGGGCTGGCGCGGGCTGGCGGCGGGCGTGCTCGAGGCGGGCGTCGCGGCGCTGAGCGGGGGGCCGGTGGCGGCCGCCATCGGCCCGGGCATCGGGCCCTGCTGCTACGAGGTGGGCGACGACGTGCGCGCCGTCTTCGGCGTCGAGGGCCGCACGCTCGACCTCAAGGCGATCGCCCGGCGGCGCCTCGAGGACGCGGGCGTGCGCGAGATCCACGACTGCGGCCTGTGCACGGCGTGCGACCCGCAGCGGTTCTTCTCGCACCGCCGCGATCGCGGCGTCACCGGCCGTCAGGCGGGGCTGGCATGGCGGAGCTGATCCGCGACCTCGACGCGCGCCGCGTGGCCGACAACCTCGCGCGCATACGCGAGGAGCTCGGCCGCGACGACGTGCAGGTGCTGGCCGCGGTCAAGTACCTCGCGGTGGAGGAGCTGGGAACGCTGGCCGAGGCGGGGATCACGGTCGTGGGCGAGAACCGCGCCCAGGAGCTCGAGGCCAAGGCGGCCGCCCATCCGGAGCTCACGTGGGACTTCATCGGCCACCTGCAGAGCCGCAAGGTCAAGCAGGTGCTGCCGCGCGTGCGCTGGATCCACTCGGTGGCCAGCGACTCGGCCCTGAAGGAACTCGGCAAGCACGCCGGCCCCGACGACGAGGTCCTGGTCGAGGTCAACGTCGCCCGCGAGGGGGGGAAGTCCGGCGTCCTGCCGGAGGACCTCGACGCCTTCCTCGAGCGCTCGCCGGTGCGCGTGGTGGGCCTCATGACGATGCCGCCGCTGGCCGAGCGCCCGGAGGAGAGCCGGCGCTGGTTCGCGGCCCTGGCCGAGCTGGCCGGCGAGCGCGGGCTGCGCGAGCTGTCCATGGGCACGAGCCAGGACTACGCCGTGGCCGCGCAGGAGGGAGCGACGATCGTGCGACTTGGCACGATCCTGTATACGTAGGTTGCAGGAGAATCGCCGCAGAGGGCTAACCTTCCGCGGTAGGTATGGCGTTTCGCGATTCCTGGCACCGCGCGCTCGTGTACTTCGGCCTGGCCGAGGAGCGCGACCCGTACGTGGACGACGAGGAGGGCTACGAGCCCGAGGCGGAGCTGGAGGATCGCTACCGCGAGCGCCCGAACGTCCGCCGCCTGGGCGCGCGCCGGCGCCGCGACGAGTTCGACGACATCTTCGCCGACGACGATCCGGGGAGGCCCACCACCGTGCTGCGCTCCGTGCGCGGCGGCAACGGACGCAGTGACGTGCGCGTCCATCTCGTCATCCCCAAGAGCTTCAACGACGCCCAGCAGGTGGCCGACAGGTTCAAGGACTCGATCCCCGTCGTCCTCAACCTCCAGGGCGTCGACACCGACCTCTCCAAGCGCCTGATCGACTTCGCCAGCGGCCTGACCTACGCCCTCGACGGGGGCATGCAGCGCATCGCCGACAAGGTCTTCATGCTCACCCCGCGCAACGTCGAGATCTCGGCGGAGGAGCGCGCCGAGCTCATCGAGAAGGGCTTCTTCAACCAGAGCTAGGCCCACCGCTGGCGCGATCTGGAACCCGGCGCCCTGTAGCTTTCCCCCGCGATGCAGATCGGCCTCATCGGCGCGGGGAACATGGCTCGCGGGCTCGCGCTCGGCTGGGGCCGGCCGGTGGTGTGCACCGACGTGCTGCCCGATCGGGCACGAGCGCTGGCCGAGGAGGTCGGCGGCGAGGCGGTCGCCTCCAACGCGGAGGTGGCCGAGCGCGCCGACCTGGTGTTCCTGTGCCATAAGCCGGCGCAGCTGCAGGCGGTGGCGACCGAGGTCGCGCCGCGCGCGCGTGCCGTCGCCTCGATCCTGGCCGCCACGCCGCTTCAGTCGGTGAAGGCGGCCTATCCCGACCGTCCGGTCTACCGGGTGCTGCCCTCGACGCCGGTCGAGGTCCGCCAGGGCGCGGTCATCCTGGCCGCCGACGACGCGCAGGACCCCGAACTCGACGCGGCCGTTCGCGAGCTGCTGGCCGAGCTCGGCACGCTCGTCGTGCTCGACGACGGGCTCATCGACGTGGCGATGGGGCTCATGTCCAACGCGCCGGCCTACTACGCGCTCGTCGTGGAGGCTCAGGTCGACGCCGGCGTGCGCCACGGGCTGGCGCCCGACCAGGCCGCGCGGCTGGTGGTGCAGACGATGGCCGGCACGGCCGAGCTCCTGCGCCGGCAGGACGGCGACACCCTCGCCGTCCGCCGCGCGGTGACCTCGCCCGGCGGCTCGACGGCCCGCGGGCTCGACGCACTGGAGCGCGGCGGCGTACGAGCGGCGTTCTCGGCCGCGCTCGATGCGATCCTCCAGCGCTGATGGCGGTACTGGCCACCTTCCGCGAGGACGTCGCGAGCTACGTGCAGGCGATCTTCTACGTCTACACGCTGCTCATCATCGCGTACATCCTCAGCTCGCTGTTCTTCGCGTTCGGCGGCCGCGTGCCCTATTCGCGCTGGTCCAGCGCGCTGCTGGGCTTCCTGCGCGACGTCTGCGAGCCGTACCTGTCGATCTTCCGTCGCTTCATCCCGCCCCTCGGCCCGCTGGACCTCAGCCCGGTGATCGGGATCATCGTGCTCAACCTCGTGGGCGGCATCATCGTGAGCCTCATCAGAGGCTGATGGCGCCGTGGCTGCGTGCGGCCGCCGTGACGGCCGTGGTCATCGCCCTCGACCAGGCGACCAAGGCCCTCGTGCGTGCGCACGTCGCGCTGGGCGACCGCCACGACGTCGTTCCGGGCGTCGACATCGTCCACGTGCGCAACAAGGGCGTGGCCTTCAACCAGCTGGCGGGCGGCGGTGCGCTCGTCACCGTCATCGTGGCCGTCGCACTCGTCGCCCTACTGGCCTACTTCGCCACCCACCTCGACAAGCCGCTGGTGTGGCTGCCGACGGGGATGCTGCTCGGTGGCGCGCTGGGGAACATCATCGACCGCGTGCGCGACGGCGCGGTGACCGACTTCATCAAGCTGCCGGCGTGGCCGGCGTTCAACGTGGCCGACATGTCGATCACCTTCGGCGTCATCGTGCTGCTCTACGTCATCGAGCGCGATGGAGCTGCGCGCCGGTCCTGACGACGAGGGCGCGCGCCTCGACGCCTTCCTGGCCGGCCCGCTGGGGTCCAGGGCGCGCGCGCAGCGGCTGATCGACGCGGGCGCCGTGCTCGTCGACGGCCGCCGCGCGCCCAAGCGCCACCGTCTCGGCGCGGGGGAGGTGGTCAGCGTCGAGGAGCCCGCCGTGGCGCCGCCCGCCGACGTGCCGGACGCGGAGTTCTCGGTCCCGTATCGCGACGAGCACCTGCTCGTCGTCGACAAGCCCGCGGGCGTGGTGGTCCATCCGGCGCGCGGGCACCGCGCGGGGACGCTGGCCCAGGCGCTGGCCGGCGTGGCCGCGGGGGGCGAGGACGCGGCGCGCGCCGGGATCGTGCACCGGCTGGACCGCGACACCTCGGGCCTGCTCGTGGTGGCACGTTCTGAGACGGCGCACCGCGCCCTTCGGGCCGCCCTCCAGGCGCGGACCATCACGCGCGAGTACCTGGTCCTCGTCGAGGGCCGCCCACCCGCGCGCACCGGCACGATCGACGCGCCGCTGGGACGCGACCGGCGCGTGCGCACGCGGATGTCGACCGACACCGACACGCCGCGCGCGGCCATCACCCACTTCGAGCTCGAGCGCGCGCTGCCGCGCACGACGCTGCTGCGCGTGCGCCTGGAGACCGGCCGAACGCACCAGATCCGCGCGCACCTCCAGGCCATCGGCCATCCGGTCGTGGGCGATCCCGAGTACGGCACGCCCGGGCGACTCGGCCTCGAGCGCCAGTTCCTGCACGCCACGCGGCTCGCCTTCACCCATCCGGTCACCGGCCAGGAGGTCGACGTCAGCTCACCGCTGCCCGCCGACCTGCAGGCGGCCCTGGACCGGGCCGCCGCCGAGCCAGGTTAGGCGGCGACGGGGCGGCCGCGTCCCTGACCGCCCCGTTGCCTCCAACACGGACCGACCACCGGAGGTAGGGGAAGGGAGGCCGGCGCCGCAATGCTCCTAACGCAGGAGCAATGAAGTACTTGCGTACAATGGACGTGCAACGTCCTTCGACCTCGCGGAGGGGCGAGCGGGCCCTGCCCGGGCCGACGGCCCGGGTCCGCATCGCCGCCGCGAGCACATCACCCCAGGTACCTCTTCAAGGGAGTCACATTCATGCCCGAAGTCGGGATCAGAGAGCTGCTGGAGGCCGGCGTGCATTTCGGCCATCAGACGCGTCGCTGGAACCCCAAGATGCGCCGCTTCATCCACGGTGAGCGCGGCGGCATCTACATCATCGACCTGCTGCAGACGCAGCGCCTGCTCGAGCAGGCCCAGGAGTTCGCCGGAGAGCTGGCCCGCCGCGGAGGCATCGTCCTGTTCGTCGGCACCAAGAAGCAGGCCCGCGACGGCATCAAGGACGTCGCCGAGGCCGCCGGCATGCCCTACGTCAACCACCGCTGGCTCGGCGGCCTGCTGACGAACTTCCAGACGATCAACCAGCGCATCCGGCGCCTGCACGACCTGGAGCGCTACGAGACCGAGGGGCAGCTCGCGCTGCTGCCGACCCGCGAGCGCCTGTCGGCCGAGGCCGACCTCACCAAGCTGCGCGCCAACCTCGGTGGCGTGAAGTACATGCAGCGCACGCCGGACGCGATGTTCGTCATCGACCTGAAGACCGAGGCGATCGCCGTGCGCGAGGCCCAGCGCCTGCGCATCCCGATCATCGGCCTCGTGGACACCAACTGCGACCCCGACGGCATCGACTTCGTGGTCCCCGGCAACGACGACGCGATCAAGTCGTGCGCGATCGTGACGCACGCCATCGGCGACGCGGCCCGCGACGGACGCCTGAGCTTCACCGCCGAGGAGGAGCGCCGCCGGGCCGAGGACGAGGAGCGTGCCCGGCGCGAGGCCGAGGAGCGCGAGCGCCGCGAGGCCGAGGAGGCCGCTGCGGCTCAGGCTGCGCAGGCCGCCGCCGCCGAGGCGCTCACCGAGGCCGAGGGCGGGGGAGACCGCGCCGCGGCCGAGGCCGAGGTGGCCCAGGCCCGCGAGGACCTCGGTCGCCCGCAGCCCGACGCCGAGACCGCCGTGACCCAGGAGGCGCAGACCGAGCAGCGCCAGGCCGACGTGCCCGAGCCGACGCCGCCCGCGACCGACCCGACGCCCGATCCGGCTTCGCCGCCGGCCAGCGAGGTCGAGGCCGAGGGCCAGGGCACGACGGCTGACGCCGAGGCTCAGACCGAGCCGACCCCCGAGACGCAGGAACAGAGCGCATGACAGAGCAGAAGATCAGCGCCAAGGACGTCGCCGCGCTGCGCCAGCGCACGGGCGCCGGCATGATGGACTCCAAGCGCGCCCTCGAGGAGGCGGGGGGCGACACCGACAAGGCCGTCGAGATCCTCCGCGTGAAGATGGGGAGCAAGCTCGGCAAGCTCGCCGACCGCGAGGCCAGCGAGGGCACGATCCAGAGCTACATCCACGCCAACGGCAAGGTCGGCGTGCTCGTCGAGGTCGACTGCAACACCGACTTCGTCGCCACCAACGCCGACTTCGTCGCCTTCGCCAGGGACGTCGCGCTGCACATCGCGGGCTCGCCTCAGACCCGCTACGTCAGCGAGGACGAGGTGCCCGCCGAGGAGCGCGACGCCGAGGCCCGGGTCTTCGAGCAGCAGGCGGCCGACAAGCCCGAGAAGGTCCGACCGCAGATCGTCGAAGGTCTGCTCAAGAAGTGGCTCGGCGATGTCGTGCTCCTCAACCAGGTGCACGTCAACGCCGACAAGCACGACGGCAAGACCATCGAGGAGCTGCGCGGCGACCTCTCGGCCAAGACCGGTGAGAACGTCGTCATCCGCCGCTTCACGCGCTTCGCGGTGGGCGAGTGAGCGACGGGGACGCATCCGGCGCGCCGCCACCGGCGTTCAGGCGCATCCTCCTGAAGCTGTCGGGGGAGTCGCTCATGGGCTCCCTCGACTACGGCACCGATCCCGAGCGCCTGCAGGCCGTGGCCGAGGAGCTCAAGGCCGTCCACGACCGCGGCGTCGAGATCGCCATCGTGCTCGGCGCGGGCAACATCTACCGCGGCATCGCCGGCGCCGCCGAGGGCATGGATCGCGCCACGGCCGACTACATGGGCATGCTCGCCATCGTCCTCAACGCGATGCAGCTGCAGGACGCGCTGGAGAAGGTCGGCGTCCAAACGCGCGTGCAGTCGGCGCTCCACGTCCAGGAGGTCGCCGAGCCCTACATCCGGCGCCGCGCCATCCGCCATCTCGAGAAGGGCCGCATCGTCATCTTCGCCGCCGGCACCGGCAACCCGTTCTTCACCTCCGACACGGCCGCCGCGCTGCGCGCCATCGAGATCCACGCCGAGGCACTGCTCATGGCCAAGAACGGGGTCGAGGGGGTGTACACCGCCGACCCCCGGACCGACGACTCGGCCGAGTTCATCGCCGAGATCACGCACATGGAGGCGCTCGAGCGTCGGCTGCGGATCATGGACCTCACGGCGCTCACCCTGTGCATGGAGAACGGGCTGCCGATCCACGTGTTCAACATGGATGACGAGGCCAACATCGACCGGATAGTGTCCGGCGAGCGCGTGGGAACCCTGGTGGCGACATGACCGAGCTGACGGACGAGCTGCTCGTCGACGCGGGCGAGCGCATGACCAAGTCCGTCGAGGCCACCCGCCACGAATTCAGCTCCGTGCGCACGGGACGCGCGAGCCCGGCCCTGCTGGACCGCATCGTCGTCGACTACTACGGGGCGCCCACGCCGCTGAAGCAGCTGGCCACCATCAACGCTCCCGAGGCGCGCCTGCTCACCGTCCAGCCCTACGACCAGGCCTCGATCAAGTCGATCGAGAAGGCGATCATGGAGTCCGACATCGGGCTCACGCCCAACAACGACGGGCGCCTCATCCGCATGGCGATCCCCGAGCTCAACGAGGAGCGTCGGCGCGAGCTCGTGAAGGTCGTCCGCCACATCGCCGAGGACGGCCGCGTGGCCATCCGCAACATCCGCCGTGACGTCATGCACGACCTGCGCGAGCTCAAGGAGTCCGGCGACGCCGGCGCCGACGACGAGCACCGCGCCGAGGTCGAGCTGCAGAAGGTCACCGACGCGCGCATCGCCGACCTCGACGCGGCACTGAAGGCCAAGGAAGCAGAGATCCTCGAGGTGTGAGCGGCGCCGCCCGGTACGTCGCCATCATCACCGACGGCAACGGCCGCTGGGCGCAGCAGCGCGGGCTGCCGGTGGCCGAGGGACACGAGGCCGGCGCCGACACCGTCAAGGCCCGCCTGCGCGATGCCGCCGAGTTCGGGATCCGCGAGCTGACCGTCTACTCGTTCTCGACCGAGAACTGGTCGCGCCCGGCCGAGGAGGTGACGGCGCTCATGCGCATGTTCTCGCAGCGCATCCTCTCCGAGACGCCCGAGCTCGACGAGGAAGGCGTGCGGATGCGCTTCATCGGCCGCCGCGAGGGCGTGAGCGGCGCGCTGCTCGAGCAGATGGACTGGGCCGAGGCCACGACGGCCGGCAACGACCGCATCACGCTGTTCGTGGCCTTCAACTACGGCGGGCGCGCAGAGATCCTCGACGCCGCCGCCCGCTACTCGGGCGGGGGCGAGCAGGCCTTTCGCGGGCTGCTCTACGCGCCCGAGATGCACGACCCCGACCTGCTGATCCGCACGAGCGGGGAGCAGCGGATCTCCAACTACCTGCTGTGGCAGACGGCGTACTCGGAGCTCGTCGTCGTCGACGAGCTGTGGCCTGACTTCTCGCGCGAGGCGTTCCGCGCTGCGCTCGACGCCTACGCGAGCCGGCAGCGCCGGTTCGGGAAGCGCGTGTGATGGAGCGGTCGGCCCGCCGGCGCCGGTCGTCGGCGAGTCAGCGGCGCGCGGGGCGTGCGCGACGGCGCAACGTGCGTTCGGAGCTCGGCGCGCGCGTCGCCGCCGCCGTCCCCGCCATCGCGTTCGCGCTCGTCATCGCCGGCTTCGGGGGGTGGGCCTGGGTGGCCGGGCTCGTCCTGCTCGGGGCCTTCTGCCTGCACGAGCTGTTCGCGATGTACGACTTCGCCAACCCCTCGCGGCTGGCCGGGCTGCTCGGTCTCATCGGACTGCTGGTGGCGGCGCACGTGGGCGATCGGACCACCGTGCTGGGGGCCTTCGTGGCCTGCGTGCCGCTGATCTTCGTGCTGTGCGCGCTGCAGCCGCGCCATGCCGGCGCTCCGGGCGTGGCGGTGACGCTGCTGGGGCTGACCTGGATCGGACTGGCCTTCGCTCATGCCGTCCTGCTGCGCGACCTGCCGCACGGCGACGGCATCGTCATCGACGTCCTCGTCGGGACGTTCGTGGGTGACACGGGGGCGTACCTGGGCGGGCGCACCTTCGGCACGCGACGCCTCGCGCCGTCGATCTCCCCGAACAAGACCGTCGAGGGTCTGGCCATCGGGTTCGTCATCGCTGTGCTCGGGGTCTGGCTCGCCGGCCTCTACCAGGACTGGCTGAGCGGCTGGGACGCGGTCATCCTCGGGGCCGCGGTGGGTGCGGCGGCGCCGCTCGGCGACCTCTTCGAGTCCTACCTCAAGCGCGACGCCGGAGCGAAGGACACCGGCCGCCTCTTCGGCCCCCACGGCGGCGCGCTGGACCGTCTCGACGCGGCGATGTTCAGCATGGTCGCCGGCTTCTACGTCTGGCACGCCATGCTCTAGGCACGGTTCCGAGTTGCCGCTCCTACACAACGTCTGACATGATGCGCAGGTGGCCGGCGGCGGTGGAGCGGCCGCCGCCGGCCTTCTCAACCAGCAGTCGCCTAAGCCGCCGCCTGATCGTCGCGGGATCCGTCCGATACGTGAAGCGCATGACCCGCTCGCCCGCCGCCTGCAGCGCCGCGTCGCGGGCGCGATCGCGTTCGAAGGCCGCTCGCGTGCGATGCGTCTCGTAGCCATCGAGCTCGACGACGAGCCGGTGCGCCGGCCAGTAGAAGTCGACCTCGAGGCGCGGATGGTCGGGAGCGCTGAGAACGGCGTTCGCCAGCGGCTCGGGAAGAGCCGCGTCGCGCACGATGTCGAGGAACCACGCTTCGAGCCCGCTGCGCGTGAACGCCGGCTCGCGCGCCGTCGCTCGCGCCAGGGCCGCTCGTCCTCGGCGGCCGTTGGACCTCGCGATCGCCTCGACGATGGAGCGGTGGTCGTAGAGCCGAAGTCGCTCGGCCTGGGCCAGCGCTCGCTCGAGGTGATGCGGCGGGACCGTGGCCGCCAGGTCCAGCAGCGTCCTCGGGATCGTCGTGATCGGTATGCCTTCGTGGTTGGTGGCGTCACGGGCATCGAGGGAACGGGAGCGGTGCAGGCGGATCCCCGGTCGCGGGTGACGGGCGCGGGGCGCGGTTACGTCGATCAACACCGCGGCGCTGTTCAAAAGACCCCAATGCGCAGCTGCGCTGCGATGGCTGAGCACGGCGCCCGAGCCGCAGGCCAGTACGGCCGCCAGCCAATGCGCCTCTCGCCCCACGCGCAGGTGACCAACCGCATACACCCCCCGGTGAAGCAGGTGCAGCCGCCCAACGGCGAGCCAATGGTCGATCGCCCCACGCGAGACACCCAGCCCACACAACTGCGCCCGCGACACCACCCCCCACTGCCGCTCCGCCAGCCCCGCCACCGCCGCCAGAAGGGGTGGGCTCACTTCACCCGGATTATCCGTGTCAACAGAGCCCACCCCAGCAGCATGAAGCGAAGCCTGCGACATGGGACACACCAAACGCACCAACTCTCCGCAGACTCCCTTCCCTCATTGCCCTGGTCGCGGAAAGCGGCAGCGTGGGCGGAGGCGGCGGGCGTCGGCGGAGGGGGCGGGCGCCGGCGGAGGCGGCGGGCGTCGGCGCCGGCGGAGGCGGCGGGCGTGGCGGAGCGGTGAGCGTCGCCGGCCG
>DASVFT010000027.1:0-8318 GCA_036379935.1 Solirubrobacteraceae bacterium
CGACCGCTGGTTCCTCGAGACGGTCGGCACGTCGGTGCTCGAGCTCGAGGCCGGCCGGTCGCGGTTCTTCCCCGGCTCGTGGACCAACTGGCGCAAGGAGCAGGCGGCGCGCGAGATCGCCCTGGGCAAGGCGATCGACTCCCAGCAGGCCGAGATCGCCCGGCTCGAGCGCTTCGTCGAGCGCTTCCGCTACAAGGCGAGCAAGGCGCGGCAGGCGCAGGCGCGCGTCAAGCGCCTGGAGAAGATCGAGGCCAACAAGGTCACCCGCGACCCCAAGGACGGCCGCGCGCTGGCCTTCGAGTTCCGCAAGCCCGAGCGGTCGGGGCGCGTGATCTTCGAGCTCTCCGACGGGCGGCTGGAGGTTCCCGACCGCGTGCTGCTCCACGACGCCGAGCTGTGGCTGGAACGGGGCGAGCACGTCTCGCTCGTCGGGCCCAACGGGACCGGAAAGACGACGCTCATCGACGCGATCGTCGGGCGGCGCCCGCTCGACGACGGCCGGCTGCGCACCGGCCACAACGTGAAGATCGGCTACCTGAGCCAGCACGCCGAGGAGCTCGAGGCCGGCGGCGCGCGGACGCCGCTCGAGGCGGCGGTCAAGCGCACCGGCCTGACGCCCAACGAGGCGCGCGCGCTCCTCGGGCAGTTCCTGTTCAGCGGCGACGAGGCCGAGAAGCCCCTCGAGGGCCTGAGCGGCGGCGAGCGCCGGCGCCTGTCGCTGGCCATCCTCGTCCAGTCCGGCGCCAACGTCCTCATCCTCGACGAACCGACGAACCACCTCGACCTGGAGTCGCGCGAGGCGCTCGAGGACGCGCTCCAGGCCTTCCCGGGCTCGCTGCTGCTCGTGACCCACGACCGCGCGCTGCTCGACGCTGTCGGCACGCGCACGATCGCGGTCGAGGACTACTCGCTGCGCTCCTACGTCGGCGGGTGGAGCGAGTACGCGCGCGTGCGCGAGGAGCGCAAGGCCGCGGGCCTGCCGCCCGGCGCGGCGCCGCCGGTGTCCACCAACGGCGCGGCGAAGGCCGCGCCGGCGCCGCCGGCCGCCAAGCCAAAGGCGCGACCGCCCGGCCCGTCCAAGAACCGGGTCCGCGAGCAGGAGCGCCTCGAGCGAGCGGTGCAGGAGGCGGAGTCCGCGCTGGCGGCCGTCGAGGCCGAGCTGGCCGATCCCGACGCGTGGGCGACCAAGTACGAGTCGGCCAAGTCCACGGCGCGTCACACCGCGGCCAAGCGCGCGGTGCAGGACGCCTACGAGGCGCTCGAGGCCTTCGAGGCGAAGGTCTGAGGCCTCAGGCGCGCGCCAGCTGAGCCTGCGCCTGCTCGGCGCTCGCCTTCTCGTGGACCAGCGCGGCGAGCGCGCGGGTCATCGCCCTGGGGTCGTCGTGCTGGTGGACGTTGCGTCCGTAGATCAGCCCGGCCGCGCCTGCGCGCAGGACGTCCGCCGTGATGCGCAGCAGCTCCTCCTCGGAGATCCGGCCCCCGCCGCGCACGAGCACCGGGACTCTCGCGTTGCGCACGACGCGGGCGAAGTCGCTCGCCTCGGGCAATGGGTCGCACTTGATGAGGTCGGCCCCCAGCTCGGTGGCCTGGCGGACGAGCCCGCGCAGCCGCTCCGCGTCGCGGTGGACGTCGTAGCCCGCCGCGGCCGGCGCCATCGGCACAGGCTCGACCATCATCGGCATCCCGGCTCGATCGCACTCGCCGCGCAGGCGCATGATGTTCTGCACGCACGTCTCGCGCAGGGACGGCTCGCCGGGCGAGTCCTGGAGGTTGACGATCACGCAGGCCGCGTCGAGGCGCATCGCGATGCCGACGGGGTCGTCGTACATCCAGGAGGCCGGGCGTGCGGGGACCTCGCGGCCGAAGACGTTGCCGGTGTCGACGCGCAGGACGAGCGCGGGCTTGGTGCGGCCGACCCGACGCTGCAGCAGCTCGGCCTGACCGGGACCGAGCAGCAGCGCCTCGGGTCCGGCGGCCAGAGCGCATCGATGACCGCCTCCATGTCCTCGATGCCGTCGAGCAGGTCGGGCTCGCCGGGCATGCCGTGGTCGACGGCGACGGCAAGCGAGCGGCCGGAGTCCGGGTGGAACAGGCGGTTGAGGCGAAAGAGCGTCACGCGCAGGACTCTACGGTCCCGGCCGCTCACGCGGCCTCGGCGTCGCGGTGGACGGCGACGCCGGCGATGACGAGCCCGACGCCCAGCGCCTCGAGCGCGGTGGGGAGCTGGGCGAGCACGACGATGCCGATGACCGTGGCCGTGGCGGGCAGGAGCGCGACCATCAGCGCGTAGGTCGAGCGCGCCATCCGCGCCATCGCCAGCTGGTCGGTCACGTAGGGGATGACCGACGAGGAGATGCCGACGCCGACGCCGGCCGCGATCGCGACCGGGTCGCTCAGGGCGGGCACCGCCGCCCACGCCCCGATCGGCGTGGCCACCACGGCGGCGATCAGCATCGCGGTGCCGAGCAGGTCGATCCCGAGGCCGGCCCCGCGCTGGGCGGCGCGGTGGCCGACCATGATGTAGCCGGCGAAGAGGGCGGCGTTGGCGAAGGCGAAGGCCACGCCGAGCGGGTCGCCCTCCAGGGCGACGTCGGTGAGCAGGTAGACGCCTGGTACCGCGAGGGCGATCGCCGCGACGTTGCGCGGCGTGCGCGTGCCGAGCGCGGCCAGCAGGACGACGGGCAGGAACTCGATGGCCGCGACCGTGCCCAGCGCCAGGCGATCGATGGCCAGGTAGAAGGTGCTGTTCATGACCGCCAGCACCGTGCCCCAGGCCAGCAGCAGGCGCCACGCACCGGCCACGTGGCGCCACGGGCGACGCCACAGGGCGAAGATGGCGGCGGCGGAGGCGATGCGCAGCCAGGCCACGCCCAGGACGTCGACGCGGGCGAACAGCAGCACCGCGAACGCCGGGCCGAGGTAGTGGAAGGTCGCGCTGACGACGAAGTAGGCCTCCGGTGGCGCGTCGCGCGCGAGGCGTCGACCGGCGGTGGTCGTGGTGGTGGCCATAGCCATGTATGGTCGACGGTCGCTGCGCCTCCAGCCATGGCCGATCGAAGGAGTTGGCGCATCGTGGCCTACGAATCAAATCTGCTCGATGACATCAACCGTCGTTTGCTCGACGAGCTCCAGAGCGACGGACGCGTCGCCTTCGCCGAGCTCGGGCGCCGCGTCGGCCTCTCCGCGCCCGCGGTGGCCGAGCGCGTCGGGCGCCTCGAGCGCGAGGGCGTGATCACCGGCTATCGCGCCGAGGTCGACCCGCGCGCCATCGGCTACACGCTGGCCGCCGTGGTGCGCGTGCGTCCGTTCGCGCGCCAGCTGCACAAGATCCCCGAGATCGCCGCCGACACGCCCCAGATCGTCGAGTGCGAGCGCATCACCGGCGAGGACTGCTTCCTGCTGCGCCTGCACGTGCACGGGATGGACGACCTCGAGCCCGTGCTCGACCGCTTCACGCCCTTCGGCCAGACGACGACCTCGATCGTCCATTCCGCGCCGGTGCCGCGCCGGGCGCTGCCGCTCGACGCCTGACCCGCGCCTTCGGTCTGGAGCCTCAGGCCGCGAGCCGCAGCGAGCGCGCGGTCCCGCGCGCAGCCGCCTGCACGAGCGCGGCGAAGAGCGCGCCGTGCTCGGGGCGATCGGCCAGCGTCTCGACGTGCCACTGCACGCCGAGGAAGAGCTCGCGGCCGGGGTCCTCGATCGCCTCGACGACCCCGTCGAGCGCTTGTGCCACGACGCGAAGGTCCGAGCCGACGGCGTCGACCGCCTGGTGGTGGAAGGAGTTGACCTCGAGCACGGCCGCGCCGGTGAGCGCGGCCAGGCGCGAGCCGGAGGCGACCTTGACGCTCTGCGTCCGCACCATGCCGGGCGCGGCCTGCCGGTGGCCGTCGACGTGCTGGTGCAGGGTGCCACCGCGCGCGACGTTGAGCGTCTGCGCGCCGCGGCAGACGCCCAGCAGCGGCAAGCCGGTCGCGTCGGCAGCCTCCGCGACGGCCAGCTCGAAGGCATCGAGCGTGGGCTCGGTCGGTCCGAGCTCGGGGTGGCGTACCGGTGCGCCGTAGGCCTCGGGGTCGAGGTCGGGACCGCCGGACAGGCAGATGCCGTCGAGCCGCTCGAGGAGGTCCGGGACGCCGTCCAGTGCCACCGGTGGCAGGACGACGGGCAGCCCGCCCGCCGCGTCGATCGCGCGCAGGTAGCTCATCCCGAGCGCCATCTCGGGGTGCGGCGGCTCGCCGTGGCGGCGCAGCGTGCCGAGGTCGCCGCGCCGCAGCTCGGACGTCGTGACGCCGATGAGGGGACGCATGACCGGTGTATCGGCCATTTGCGGGACAGATTGCATGGCCCGGCGGATGAACCGGCGGGACTCGCGCTCGCCCGAGTGTCGAATGGGGCGAAGCGGGCAAACCTCCGTCGCATGGCCAAGAGCAAGAACCCGAAGGTCCAGGCCGTGGCGGCGGGGGTCGTGGCCTCGGGCGGCGCGCTGGCGGCCGGCAAGCTCGTGCGCGATCGCGCCGCCGAGCGCGCGCAGCGCCGCCGCACGCGCTACCGCCTGCGCCCCGACGACGGCGCGGCGGACGGCATCCGCCGCGTTGCGCGCGGGCAGCTCGAGCTCGCGTCCGATCGGCTCACGCACAGCGCACGCAAGGAGATCGGCGAGGCGATCCACGAGGCGCGCAAGTCGCTGAAGCGGCTGCGCGCGGTGGTGCGCCTCGCGCGCGACCCGCTGGGCGACGACGTCTACCGCGGCGAGAACCGCACATACCGCGACGCCGGTCGGGGGCTGTCTGACGTGCGCGACGCGCAGGTCATCCGCGAGGCCCTCGACGCCCTGACCGAGCGATACCGCGACGAGCTCCCCGAGGGCGCCTTCGCCGGGCTCCGCGCGTCGCTCGACGCCGAGGCGGCGGCCGCCCACGAGCGCGTGCGCGACGACGGCGCCGCCACCGACGACCTCGTCGCCACCCTGGACGCCGCCCGCCACCGCGTGGCGACCTGGCCGCTGCCCGAGGACGGCGGCTGGGGCACCCTCGCGCCCGGCTTCGAGCGCATCTACCGCCGCGGGCGTCGCGCGCTGCGCGCCGCCCGGCGCGACCCGAGCACGGAGAACCTGCACGAGCTGCGCAAGCGCGCGAAGGACCTGTGGCACGCCGCGCAGGTGCTCCGGGCGGCCGACCCCAAGCGGCTCAAGCGCCTCGGGCGCCGGGCGCACGCGCTCTCGGACCGCCTGGGCGACGACCACGACCTCGCCGTGCTCCTCGACGCCGCCCGTGAGCGCGCCGTCGCGCTGGCTCCCGGCGAGCTGGCGCTGCTGCGGGCCCTGGTCGACCGCCGTCGCGCGCGCCTGCGCCGCGACGCGCTCGCGTGCGCGCGCCGGGTCTATGCGCGCAAGCCGCGCGCCTGGGCGCGCCGGCTGTCGCGGGCGCTGGCGCACGGCTGAGCGGGCACGCGTCAGCGCTCGGTGAACGTCACGTCGGCGCGCGCGCCGGCCGACCAGCGCCCGTCGCGCCAGCGCACGACCGTCCCGTCGGCGAGCCGCGCCACCGCGCGCCCGCACCGCGGCTCGCCCCACAACGTCGCGTGGAGCGGCGCGTCGCCCTCGCCCACGCCCTGGCGGACGCCGCCGGCCGGATGGGTGACGACGATCGAGCCGTTGCGGACCCAGAGCGGGATCGCGTGCAGCGGCGCGGGTGCCATGACCTCGCGCCCGCCGGCCACGCGCTCGCCCGACCACGCCTCGATCCAGTCGCCGGGCGGCAGCCACGCCTCGCGCTCGCGGGCGCCGTCCTCGATCACGGGCGCGACCCAGAGCGCCGGCCCGAGGCCGAAGGCGTCGGCGACCTCCCATCCCGAGCGGTCCAGGAGCGAGGCGGGGCGCACCATCGGCAGCCCGCACCGGGCCGCCGTGGCCGCCGCCGCCCGCAGGTAGGGGTTGAGCATCTCGTGCAGCAGCACGTAGCCGCGATACAGCTCGAGCGTCTCGCGATCGTAGGTCCAGGGCTCCTGCTGCAGGCGGCCGTGGGCCTGCATGAGCGGGGTGAAGCAGCCGAGCTGCACCCAGCGCAGCAGGAGCTCCTTCGGGCAGCGCTCGACGAGCCGGTGGCCGAGGTAGCCGCCGACGTCGTGCGACCAGTTCGAGAAGCCGCTGCCGGCGGCCGCGATCGTCGCCGAGACCAGCGTGCCCAGCGACCAGAAGTCCGACGCCTGGTCTCCCGCCCACAGCATGCCGGTGGCCTGCTGGCCGGTCCATCCGCTGCGCCCGAAGAGCACGCCGCGTCCCGCCCCGTGGGCCTCGTCGAGCGCGCGCTGCATGGAGCGCCGGTAGAGGCCGCCGTAGCGCCACGCGGTGCTGGCGCCGCTCGTGCCGTCGGCGAAGCGCAGATCGTCGCCGATGTAGTAGCCCTCGCCGTCGTCGGCCTTGATGCCCTCGACGCCGAGTCGCAGCGTCCGGACCGCCTGCGCGCGCCACCACGCCTCGGCCTCCGGGGCGGTGAAGTCGACGAGCGAGCCCGTCCCCATCCACCAGCGCGCCACGTGGGGCTCGCCGTCGGGGCCGCGCACGTAGAAGCCGTTGCGCGCGCCCTCCTCGTAGTTGGCCGCCGGCGCGCTGTGCAGCCGGCGGGAGCCGGGGTCGGGCGGCACCTGTCCGTCGAGCGACTCGAGGTTGACCCACGGGGTGACCCACACCACCGTGCGCACCCCGATGGCCCGCCAGTGGGCGACCATGCCCGCGAAGTCGGGGAACTGGTGGGGATTGGGCTCCCACGTGTTGTACTGCGTCTCCCACGGTGAGTCGAGGACGATCGCGTCGAGCGGGATGCCGTGCCAGCGGCAGCCGCGGACGTCCTCCTCGGCGTCGTCGCGATGCTCGTAGACGTCGCGCGACTTCCAGAAGCCATAGCCCCACGGCGGTAGCAGCGCGGGCAGCCCCGTGAGCGTCAGGTAGCGGCGCAGGCGACCCGCGGGGGTCGGGTCGGTGAAGACGTGCAGGCGCAGCGGTCCGCCCGCGGCGCGCGTCGAGACGCGGGTCGGATCGTCGAGCTCGAACCGGGTGCCGTTGCCGTGCGTCTCGCACCACAGCGCGTAGCCGCGGCTCGACTGCGCGAACGGCGCGGGCGCGTAGTCGCCCTGCGGGATGCCGCCGAGCTCGCGCAGGTCGGGCGGGCAGTGCGGCCCCGTGTAGGCCCGTCCGGCGCCGAGCTGCACCGCGTGCCCGGCGTGGTCGACCCGCAACGCGTGGTGGGCGCCCAGCCCCGCGAAGCGCTCCTCGGCGCGGGCGTCCCACTCGAAGGCCAGGCGCAGCGGCTGGCCGTCGGCCGTCAGCTCGAGGACGAGGTGCTCGTCGTCGACGAGCTCGATGCGCAGCTCGGCGCGCCGGCCGCCCTGGAGGCGCAGCGCCAGCCGCGCCTCGCCTGCGCTCGCCTCGGCCACCGTCGCCTGCACGGCGCGCTCGGGGAAGCCGAGGCGCTCGTCGGCGATCACGCCCTCGGTCACCTGCACGAAGCGGTCGCGCACCTCGCCATCGCATGCCCACATGGTGACGTTCCGCAGCAGCCGCCGGCCGGCGCGGCGGACGTCGATCCGCAGCGGCGTGAGCGCGAGCTCGACGCGCAGCGCACCGAGCTCCAGCGCGTGAGCAGCGACGTCGAGCACCGTCGAACCCTTCCACGCACGTGGCCGCACCGTTCACGCGTTCACAGCTCGATCACAGCATGTTTCCGAGGGCTTCACAGAAAACCCGTCTGTGCAGGGGAATCTGCTGTGGTGAGATGAACGTTCGCGCCACGAGCAGGGTCGACCTGCACTGTCACTCCACCGCCTCTGAGCTCTCGAAGCTCGGGGTCCAGCGGGCGCTCGGCCTGCCCGAGTGCGCCACGCCCCCGGAAGAGGTCTACGAGCTGGCCAAGCGCCGCGGGATGGACTTCGTGACGATCACCGATCACGACACCATCGCGGGCGCCCTGGAGATCGCCGACCGCCCCGACGTCTTCGTGTCGGAGGAGCTGACGGCCTGGTTCAAGGGCGAGCCCCAGGCCGTGCACGTCCTCTGCTACGGCATCACCGCCGACGATCACGAGTGGCTCCAGGCTCATGCCGACGACGTCGAGCAGGTGGCCGAGTACCTGCACCGCCGCGAGATCGCGTGCGCGCTGGCCCACCCCTTCTACGCGGTCGAGGCCCCACTGACCGCGCGCCACCGCCGGCGCCTGGCGCAGCTCTTCGGCGTCTGGGAGACGCGCAACGGCTCGCGGGCGCGCGAGCTCAACGCCCCGGCCGCGGTCTACATCGAGACCCACGGCGGAACCGGCGTCGGCGGCTCC
>DASVFT010000028.1:0-15036 GCA_036379935.1 Solirubrobacteraceae bacterium
ACGTCGCGCGCGACGTCAGGCCGGCCGAGGATTCGCTCGACCTTGAAGCGCCGGCCGCGCGGCTCGGGGCGCAGGAGGGCCAGCCGCCCGGGGCGGGCGTCGCGCGAGCGCTCGACGGTCACCCGCCGGCCCCGACCGAAGAACGGCTCGCCGACGAGGAAGCGCCCGCGCTGCTCGAGCAGCACGACGCGCGGGACGGCTTCGGTCAGTGTGGGCACGTGGGGCCCAGGACGGTCTCGGCCCGCAGGAGCGCCTCGTCCTTGCGCGTCTTCGGATCGTCCTTCACGCGCACGTCGGGCACGATGCCCTTGCCCGTGGCCACGCCCTTGCCGCCGAGGTTGCGGCCCTTGGGCGTGAAGTACTGCCCCGCAGTGATGTCCAGCGCGCCGCCGTTGGAGAGCTCGAGGACCTCCTGGAAGACGCCCTTGCCGAAGGTCTCCGAGCCGACGACCTTCGCTCGTCCGCGGTCCTGGAGCGCGCCGGTCACGATCTCCGAGGCCGAGGCGGTGCCGCCGTCCACCAGCACGGCCAGCGGGGCCGTGGGGATGATCGGCTTGCCGGTGGCGGTCAGCGTCTGCTCCTTGACCGCCCGGCCGCGCGTGGTGACGATCGGCCCCTTGGCCAGGAAGGCCGACGCCACCAGCCGGGCCTCGGAGACGAGGCCGCCGCCGTTGTCGCGCAGGTCGAGCACGTAGGCCCGTGCTCCCCGCTTCCGCAGCTTGCTCAACGCGGCGTAGAGCTCGGCGTGCGCTCCCGAGCTGAACTGCGACAGGCGGACCACGCCGACCTTGCAGCCGGCGTCGGAGCGCAGCTGCGAGGCCACCACCGGCACCGTGACGGTCGAGCGCGCCACGGTCCGCGTGTGGCGCTTGCCGTCGCGCAGCCAGGTGAGCCGCACCTCGGTGCCGGGCGGGCCCTTGATGAGGCCGACCGACTGCTGCTGGGGCATGCCGGCGAGGTCGCGCCCGCCGGCCGCCACGATGACGTCGCCGGCGCGCAGTCCGGCGCGCTTGGCCGGCGATCCGTCGTAGACGGCTTCGACGCGCAGGCCCTTCGGGTGCTGGGCCACCTGGAGTCCGACCCCGGAGAACTCCGAGTTCTGCGACTGCTTGAACTGCTTGTACTCCGCGGGGTCGAAGTAGTTGGAGAAGCGGTCGTCGAGCTTGGCCACCACGCCGGAGATCGCGTCGTCGGCCAGCTCGGCCTTCGGGATCGGCCGGTAGTAGGTGTCGTGCACCCGGTCGATCGCCTCCTGCACGACGGCGGTGTCACCGTCGCCGACGAGCGCGGAGCGGATCGGGCCCGGCAGCCAATCGGAGTGCCGCCCGCCGATCCACGCGCCCAGCGCGAGCACGACCACGGCCAGAGCGGCAAGACGGAGCAGGCGAGAACCAGGCAGCGTGCGGCGCACGTCCACGACAGGGTACGAGGCGCCGTGTCAGGCGGCCGTCAGGGCCGGCCCGTGCCTACACGCGCAGGAAGCGGCGCAGCGAGAGCCCCGATCCGGCGGCGCTGACGCCGATCGACGCCGCCAGCAGGACCGCGACGAGCACGCTGAGGTGGATGGTCTTGGGCGCGGCCAGCAGGGCGAACTGGCTGATGAGCGGATCCAGGAGCGCGATCTTGCCCACCAGGAGCAGGAGGATGGCGAGCAGGCCGCCCATCGCGCCGAGCACGATGCCCTCGATGACGAACGGCCAGCGGATGAACCAGTCTGTGGCGCCCACGAGCTTCATGACCTCGACCTCGCGGCGCCGCGAGAACAGCGACAGCCGGATCGTGTTCGAGACCAGCAGGACGCTGGCCACGACGAGCAGCACGGCGAGGAGCCCGGTCGTCAGCTTCACCACGCGGGTGGCCACGAGGATCTTCTGCGTGTCGTCCTTGGAGTTCTTGACCGAGTCGATGGAGGGATCGATGGTCGTGCGCCCGCCGCCCGGGGTCGTGGGCGAGAGCGCATCGCGCAGCGCGAGTGCGTTGTCGGGCTTGTCGGGCGTGACGCGGAAGGTGTCGGGCAGCGGGTTGGAGCCCAGGAGGTCGTAGGCCTCCGGGTAGCGGTCGCGCTGCTCCTTGAGCGCCTGCGCCTTGTCGACGTACTGGACCTTGCCGACGTGGGCCACCCTGTCGTCGAGCAGCGCCTTGACCCGCGCGACGTCGGCGGGCCCCGCGGTCGTCTTGAGGTAGACGTTGACGAGGACCCGGCTGCGAACGTCGTTGGCCGCGCCCGTCGTCGCCTGCACGACGGGGATGAAGACCCCCAGCACGAGCACCGTGACCAGCACCGAGGCCATGGCCGCGAAGCTCGGCACCGCGTTGCGCGACATCGAGCGCAGCGCCTCGCGGAGGAAGAACCCGAAGCGCATCAGTCTCGGAAGGCCTCGTCGAAGTCGTCGCCGGGCTCGCGGACGCGCTTGGGCTCGGGCGCGGGCTCGCGCAGCAGCGCGCCGAACTCGGCGGTCGACATGTCGCGCGGCGCGTAGAGCCCCGAGATCTCGTCGCGCACGATGCGGCCCTGATTGAGCTCGATCACGCGCCGGCGCATACGGTCGACCATCGCGGAGTCGTGCGTGGCGACGATGACGGTCGTGCCGGTGCGGTTGATCCGGTACAGCAGCTGCATGATCCCGATCGAGGTCTCGGGGTCGAGGTTGCCGGTGGGCTCGTCGGCCAGCAGCAGCGGCGGGTGGTTGACGAAGGCGCGCGCCACCGAGACGCGCTGCTGCTCGCCGCCGGAGAGCTGGTCGGGGAAGTGGTGCAGCTTGGTCGACAGGCCGGTGAGACGCAGGATGTCGGGGACCTTGGCGCGCACCTCCTTGCGCGTGCTGCCGGTGACCTGCAGCGCGTACGCCACGTTGTCGTGGACGGTGCGGTTGGGCAGCAGCTTGAAGTCCTGGAAGACGACGCCGAGGTTGCGACGGAAGTACGGGACCTTGTTGCGCGCGATCTCGGCCAGGTCGCGGCCGGCGACCCGGATCGTCCCCGCCGTGGGCTCGAGCTCCTTGATGAGAAGGCGCATGACCGTCGACTTGCCCGAGCCGGTCGCGCCGACGAGGAAGACGAACTCGCCGCGGCCGACGCTGAACGACGCGTCGTCGAGGCCCATGCCGTTGTCGTAGCGCTTGCTGACGCGGCGGAACTCGACGACCGTCGAGGCACTCGGACGTGTCGCCGGGGGAGCGACGATGTCGGCTTCGGTGGTGGCCATACCCGGCTGCAACTTAGCGACGGAGGTCGCCGATGCCTGCTTGATGCTCGCACATGCAACGGCGTTTGCAGGCCGATTGTTGCGGCCCGGCCCACGGAGAGCGGCCACCGCGGGTGACCGCCTCATCGCATGACGCGGTAGCGCAGGTGGGTGACGCCCGTCGGCGACTCGACGACCCTCGTCCGCTCCAGCTCCTGCGGCGCGTCGGCGACATGGTCGTCGAACAGTCGCACGCCGCCGCCCAGGAAGATCGGCACCACGTGCAGCTCGATCTCGTCGAGGAGCCCGGCCCTGAGGTACTGCTGCGCGACGTTCGCGCCGCCACCGATGGCGACGTCGCGGTCGCCGGCCGCCGCGCGCGCCTGCTCCAGCGCCGACTCGATCCCATCGTTGACGAAGGTGAAGGTCGTGCCGCCCGCCTTGGTCACCGGCTCGCGGGCGTGGTGGGTCAGGATGAAGACCGGGTGGTGGAAGGGCGGCTCGTCGCCCCACCAGGCGTCGGCGTTGGGATCCTGCTCCCATGGGCCCTCCCCGCCACTGAACATGCGCCGACCCATCAGCGTCGCTCCGGCGTTGGCCATCGCCTCCTGGAGCACGTCCGAGTCGATGTTCGTCTCCCCGCCCTCGAGGCCGTGGGGCTCACGGAACGCCTTGAGCGCCAACGCCCATTCGTGGAGCCGCTCCCCGCCCTCGCCGAGCGGTTGCTCGAGCGTCTGGTCGGGCCCGGCGACGAAGCCATCGAGCGACATCGAGATGTGGAGTACCAGCTTGGCCATCGTGCCTCCTGATCGTGTTCGCGATGGACGTAGAACCGACCGGCGCCCGGGAACTCATCGCGACGTTCGCCGCAACGTGCGGGAATCGGTGAGCGCTGACGCGCCACACCGCCGCGGTCCCCTCAAGTCTTCCGAGCCCCGCACCGAAGCTTCACTCGTCGGGTCGCACGGATCGCGGCCCGTCGGGGGGAACACTGCACGAATGCAGCGCGCGAGGGCCCGCGGTCTCGTGGGCCCTCGCGCGCACCTACTGCCGGCGCGACGCCGCCGGGCCGCGTCGCCGATGTCCTATCGTCACCGACGATGGCGCGCATCACCTCCTCCGTGGCCCCCAACGGCCTGCCGGTCCATCGCGTCGCGCTCGACGGCACGCGCGCGACGACGATCCTCGTCGCCTTCGACGCCGGCGCGCGCACCGAGCGTCCCGACGAGAACGGCATGGCCCACTTCCTCGAGCACCTGGTGTTCAAGGGCGGCCAGATCTACGACGACTACCGCAAGGTCAACGAGACGGCCGAGCGCATGGGCGGCTCGCTGAACGCGTACACCTCGCACGACCTCGTCGCCTTCCACATCACCGTCCGGGCCGAGGCGGCGATGGAGGCCATGGACCTCCTCACCGACTTCGTCGGCCGTCCGAAGCTCGACCGGGCCGAGCTCGACAAGGAGCGCGGCGTGGTGATCCAGGAGATCCAGCGCTACAAGGACCAGCCCGCCGCCGTGGCCGAGGAGCTCATCGATCGCGCGCACTTCGGCGACCATCCGCTCGGTCGCACGGTGCTGGGCCCCGAGGAGCACCTGCGCACGTTCTCGCGCCAGGCCATCGTCGCCTTCCGCGAGCGCCGCTGGTCCGGCGCGCGCGGCGGCGCGTTCGTCGTGGGCAACGTCGACCACGTGCCCGCCGACGGCAAGGTGGACGAGCTGTTCGGACGCTTCCCCGACCTCCCCGCCCCCGAGGGCTATGACCCGGCGCCACCGTTCTCGCCCCAGGTGCTCGTGGAGGAGCGCGACTCCAACCAGTCGCACCTGCGGATGTCCTACCGCCCGCAGGTGCCGGTCACCGATTCCATGGCACGCGCGGCCTTTACCATCTACTCGACGCTCCTGGGCGGCTCGATGGGCTCGCGCCTCTTCGACGAGATCCGCGAGCAGCGCGGCCTCTGCTACTCGGTCTACGCCACCGACCACGCGTACGCCGACGTGCCGGTCCTCCAGCTCGGCTCGGGCCTGGAGTCGGGCAAGTGCGTCGAGGCCTACACGCGCATGCGCGAGATCGTCGGCGAGCTGACCGCCGAGGGACCACGGCCGGAGGAGGTCGAGCGGGCGCGCGCGTACGCGGCCGGCCGCCGCGTGCTGGCCTTCGAGAACACCAACGCGGTCGCGCGCTATGCGGCCAACCAGAGGATCGTCTTCGATGAGGACATCGACCCCGAGGCGGCCATCGCGCTGCTCGACGAGGTCACCTTCGACGAGGTCGCCGAGGCCGCGCGGGCCGTCGATCCCGACCGGCTGGCCGTCGCCTGCGTCGGCCCGCACGACGCCGGCCAGTTCTAGCGCCCGAGCCTCAGCCTGATCACAGGATCTTCCCTGGTCGACGCGCGCGGGGTCGGTCACAATGGCTCCGTGACGGTGGCCGAGGCCCTGAACGAGCGCGAGCTGTCGCGCTATGTCGCGCGGGTGAGCGATCGCTGGCCGCTGGAGCGAGCGCTGCTCGGCGGCGCCCGCGCGGAGGACGCGCGTGGCGCGCTGCCCCAGCGCGAGCGCGGCCCCGAATACGTCGTCGTGCTCGTCTCGGAGATGTTCGACGGGGTGCCGTGGCTCGAGCGCGTCTACCAGTGCGGCTCGCTCTGGGACGCCGCCGAGATGGGCGACCACGCCGACGTCCATTGCTACACACCGTCGGAGTTCGAGCGCAAGCGCGCGTCCCTGGCGGTCGTGCGCCGCGTGGACGAAGAGGGGATCGACCTGCTGGCAGCGTGACGCGGTCGCGGTACCGTTGTCACAGAGGCATGACGCCGCTGCTGTCCCATCAGCTCCTGCGCACGCAGAGCGACGGGCGCCTGATCGCGCTCACCGCGGCGGGACACGACCGCGCCTTCGAGGCGATCGTCGATCGCTACCGCAGGCCGCTTCAGCGCTATCTGCGCCGCCTGCTCAGCGAGGGGCTCGCCGAGGACGTCCTGCAGGCGACGTTCGTGCGCGCGTGGCAGGCGCTGGGCAGCGGCACCGAGGTGCGCGATCTGCGCCCGTGGCTGTACCGCATCGCCCACAACCAGGCGATCAACGCGCTGCGCGCCGCCAGCCCGGCGCTGCCCGACACGCCCGAGCTGGTGGACACGGTCGGGGCGGCGCCGACCATCAGCACCGAGGGCGAGGTCGAACGCCGCGAGCAGCTGCGCCAGACGCTCGACGGCATCGGCGCCCTGCCCGACCGCCAGCGCGCGGCCCTCGTGGCGGTGGCCATCGCGGACCGCCCGGCCGCCGACGTGGCGGCCGAGCTCGGCCTCAGCGACGGTGCGCTGCGCCAGCTCCTGCTGCGGGCGCGGACCGCGCTGCGGGCGGCGGCGACCGCCATCACGCCCTATCCCATCGTCGGGTGGCTCTCGGCGGGCCAGGACATCGGCGTGGCTCGCGTGGCCGAGGTGACCGTGGGCACCGGCGGCGCGGGCCTGGGCCTCAAGGCCGGCGCCGCCGTCCTGGCGGCGGGCGCCGTGGTCGCGGGGGCACCGGCACTGCGCGACGAGCACGCGCCGGCGCGCGCCGCGCACGCGACCACGACCCAGACGCCGCGCCCCGCCGCAGCAACGCCGGTCGACGACCAGCCTTGGCTCAGCCCGGCCCGGGCCGTCAACCATCCCAGCAGCGGATCGCGGCGCGGCGTCAGCGCCCGGGGCGGCGGAGCGGACGACGGCGACGGTCGGCCTTCAGGTAGGCGCAGGGGATCGCGCGGGCCGAGCGGGTCGGGGTCGAGGAGATCCGGCCACGACTCGCACGGCCGCGACGAGCGCCGCTCGGATGCGAAGGGCGTCGACGACCGCGAAGCGCACGGCTCCGGCGACGCGGAGTCGCACGGCTCGGGCACCAGCGGGCCCGGCCCGCGCGACGAGGCGCGCGACGATGGCGAAGCGACCGACTCCGGCTCCAGCGGCCCCGATTCGGACCAGGAAGCGCGCGGCGAGGGCGGCGACGACCGCTCGTCGGGCCCGGGCTCCGGCGACGACTGAGCCTCGAGCGATCGTCCAGCCGTCGCCGTCGTGCGTGACGCAGCCGGTCAGGCCGTGTCACAGGCACATGAGCCAAAGAACCACCGTTCGCACACTCCTGTCGCTTGCCGCGGCGTGCACGGCGCTGCTCGCCTTCGCGTCACCCGGCATGGCCCACAACCGCGGTGACCGCAACCACGACCGCATCCCCGACCGCTGGGAGCGGGCGCATCACCTGAGCCTGAAGGTCAACCAGGCCAGGCGCGACCAGGATCACGACGGTCTGCGCAACCGAGCCGAGTTCCTCGCCGGCACCAACCCGCGCGACGCCGACTCCGACGACGACGGCAGGAAGGACGGCGCCGAGGACGCCGGCAGGATCGCGTCGTTCACGGCGGGCGTGCTCGTCATCCGCCTCTTCAACGGTGACGAGATCAAGGGCACGGTCGACGAGAGCACCGCGATCGAGTGCGAGCGCCGCGACGACGGCCACGGCACCGCGCGCGCCGCGTCGGACGGGCCCGGCGACGACGACGGCGAGCATGGCGACGACGACGGCGAGCACCGTGACGGCCAGCACGCCGACGGCCGGCTCGGCGACAGAGACGAGGACGGCGAGGACGACTGCGACGCCAGCGCGCTCACCACCGGCGCCGTCGTTCGCGAGGCCGAGCTGAAGGCGACCTCGACCGGCCTCGTCTTCCGCGAGATCGAGCTGATCTCCTAGGATCAGCGCCCCCCGGCCGCGCCCGGCGCCTCACGACCGAGCCACTCGTCGACGAGGCGCCGGGCGATGGCCTGCGGCGGCGGCAGCAGGACGCTGCCGCCCGCGATCGCCTCGCGCTCGAACCAGCGCACGTCCTCGAGCTCGCCGTCGCCGACGGCCGGCTCGCCCTCGCGCCACGTCGCGCGGAAGCCCAGCATGAGCGAAGACGGGAACGGCCACGGCTGGGACGAGCGGTACTCCACGTCGCCCACCCGCACGCCCGACTCCTCGAGCACCTCGCGCGCGACGGCCTCCTCGAGGCTCTCGCCCGGCTCGACGAACCCCGCCAGGGCGCTGTAGCGCCCAGGCGGCCATGAGGCCTGGCGCCCCAGCAGCGCCCGCTCGCCGTCGGTCACGAGCATGATCACCACCGGGTCGGTGCGCGGATGGTGCTCGGCGCCGCACGCAGGGCAGACGCGCAGATGGCCGGCCTCGCGGACCTCGCTCGCCGCGCCGCAGTTCGCGCAGAAGCGGTGCCGGCGATGCCAGTTCAGGAGCGCCACCGCATGCGCCAGCATCCCGCCTTCGGCCTGCGAGACCACCGTCGCCAGCTCGCGCAGCCCGCGCCAGTCGCCGGCCAGCCGGCCGTCGGAGTCGGCCGCGAAGACGGCCCGTCCCTCGCGGTCGACGCCGAGCAGGACGCTCTCGACGCCGTCGGGCAGATCGCCCGGCGACAGCAGCCGCGGTCGCTCGCCGTCGACGAGCACGCCGGGCTCCCCCGCCACCACGACGCGCGAGGCCGGATCGGCCCGCCGCGCCGCCAGCCAGGCGTCGTCGCGCCGGCGCACGCCAGCGCGGTCGAGCGCCTCGCCGGAGAACGTGTTGGGGGCCGCCACCCGCCTCCGGGCGTCAGCCGATGGCGACCATGCGCTCGATCGGCACCCGGGCGCGCTCGGCCACCGCGTCGGGGACCTTGACCTCGAACACGCCGTCCCGCAGGCCGTCGCGGAGCTTGGTCAGCGTGATCATCTTCATGTAGCGGCACGACGCGCGCTCGTTGGCGGCGACGAAGTCCACGTCGGGCGCGGCCATGCGCAGCGGGTGCAACATCCCGGTCTCGGTGGCCATGATGGCGCTGCCACCGCCCCCGGCACGCTCGCGCGCGTAGGCCATCATGCCGCCGGTCGAGAGCATGTGGACGCCCTCGGCGTCGATGTCGCCGGCCGCGACGTACTCCATGACCGACGTCGAGCAGCCGCACTCGGGGTGGATGAGGAAGTCGGCGCCCGGGTGCGCGGCGCGGGTGCGCTCGATGTCGACGGGACGGATCCCGGCGTGGACGTGGCACTCACCGTCCCACACTGCGAGCGCGCGGCCGATCGTCCGCTCGACGTAGGCCCCCAGGAACATGTCGGGCCCGAAGAGGATCTCGGTCTGCGCGCCGTGCTCGCGCAGGATGTGCTCGACGACCGCGACCGCGTTGGACGAGGTCACGCAGTAGTCGGTCAGCGCCTTGATCTCGGCCGTGGTGTTGACGTACATGACCGTGATCGCCCCCGGGTGCTTCGCCTGCCACGCGCGCAGCTGCTCCGGCGTGATCGAGTCGGCCAGCGAGCAGCCGGCGTCGAGGTCGGGGATCAGGACGGTCTTCTCGGGCGAGAGGATCGACGCCGTCTCGGCCATGAAGTGCACGCCGCAGAAGGCGATCGTCGAGGCGTCGGTCGCCGCGCCCTGGCGCGAGAGCCCGAGCGAGTCGCCGACGTAGTCGGCGACGTCCTGCACCTCGGGGCGCTGGTAGTTGTGGGCCAGGATCACGGCGTCGCGCTCGCGGGCGAGCGCGCGCACCTCGTGCTCGAGCGCGGAGACGTCCTCGGGCTCGAGGTCCGTGGGAGTGGCGACGGGCGCCATGGGCAGGTTCATGAGAGCGGGTCGAGCAGGAGTGAGAGGTCGAGAGCGGGGGCGGAGTGCGTGAGCGCCCCCACCGAGATGAAGTGTACGCCGGTCTCGGCGACGTCCCGGATCGTCTCGAGGTCGATCCCGCCGCTGGCCTCGAGCTCCGCGCGCTCGCCCACGTGCTCCACGATCCCTTTCATCCGCGCCACGCTGATGTTGTCGAGCAGCAGCCGCGGCGCCCCGGCCGCCAGCGCCTCGTCGACCTCCTCCTCGGTCCGGCACTCGGCCTCGACGAGCACGCCGGGCGCGGCGGCGCGGGCCAGTCTCACGGCCTCCCCCAGCCCGCCGGCCATGGCCGCGTGGTTCTCCTTGATGAGGATGGCGTCGAAGAGCCCGACGCGGTGATTGGTGCCGCCGCCCGCGACCACCGCGGCCTTCTCGAGCAGCCGCAGGCCCGGCGTGGTCTTGCGCGTATCGAGCACGCGCGCGCGGGTGCCGCGGACGGCCTCGACGTAGCGCGCGGTCAGGGTGGCGACCCCGCTGAGGCGCTGCAGGAAGTTCAGGGCGGTCCGCTCGGCGCCGAGCAGGGCCGCGGCCGAGCCTTCGATCTCGAGGACCGGCCCGCCGTCGCGCCATGTCCCCTCCTCGGCGAGCCGCGCGAAGCTCGCCTCCGGGTCGAGGAGGGCAAAGGCGAGCTGCGCGGCGTCCAGCCCGAAGACGACGCCGGGCTGCTTCTGCGTGATGCGCGCGCGCCCCCGCGTGGCGGGCGGCACGGTGGCCTGCGTGGTGAGGTCGCCCGAGCCGAGGTCCTCGTCGAGCGCGCGACGGACCAGCGGCTCGAGCCCCGCGAGCTCGATCCCCATATGGGATCGAGCCTAGAGCACGATCTCGCAGTTGCGCGTGCGGTCGCGGCTGTCCTTCTCGATGCGGTCGCGGCCGGGGCCGCAATCGACGACGTCGCTCCCGCCGCCCACGGCGCGGATCGTGTCGTTGCCGGGGCCGGCGAAGATCCGGTCGGGGCCGAGGCCGCCGTTGATCTCGTCAGAGCCGTCGCCGCCGTAGATGACGTCGGCACCGCGGCCGCCCTCGAGCTCGTCGCCGCCGAGGCCGCCGTAGAGGCGATCGTCGCCCGTGCGCCCGAAGAGCGAGTCGCGCCCGCGACCGCCGACCAGCGTGTCGTTGCCGCCCGCGCCCTCGAGGAAGTCGTCGCCGCCGCGGCCGGTGAGGCGGTCGCCGCCGTTGGTGCCGATGATGCGCTCGGGGGCGACCGTCCCTCGGCAGCGCGAGCGGCGAAGCTGGCAGGAGTCCATCCGCTCGTAGGCCAGCGCGCGCGCCACGACGTCGTCGTCCCACGGCACCCCGAGCGCCTTGTAGCGGTCGGCCTGGCCCTCGAAGGTCGGCGGCTGCGCGCCGGACGGCGCCGGCGCGATCCGCTCGCAGCCGGCGAAGCCGATGCGCTGGCGATCGAGGCGCCCGCGCGCGTCGGCGGCCTGCGCGCCGGGCGTGAGGTAGGCGACGTCGTTGCCGGGCCCGCAGTCCGCGGTCGCCGTGCCGGTGCCGACGAAGAGCTGGTCGTCGCCGTCGCCGCCCAGCAGCACGGCCAGGCCGCGGGACCCGACCTGCCAGAGCACGTCGTTGCCCGGGCCGCCGTCGAGCGTGCCCGAGCCGGTGTCCACGAGCGTGTCGTTGCCGTCGCCGCCGATGGCCGGGCGACCGTGGTACTGGCCGGAGCCGGGGAAGAGGACGTCGTCGCCGGGGCCGCCGTCGAGCCCGTCGTTCCCGGTGCCGCCCGAGAGCAGGTCGTTGCCGTCGCCGCCGACGACGACGCGGTCCACGCCCGCGTTGCCCATCACGACGTCGTCGCCGGGGCCGCCGTTGAGCTCGCGGTCGTCGCCGAAGCGCGAGTCGACCACGAAGTCGTTGCCCTCCTGGCCGCGCAGGATGTCGTCGCCGTCGAAGCCGTCGAGGCGATCGTTGCCGGGCCCGCCCTCGAGGACGTCGTTGCCGGTCACCCCGAGCAGCACGTCGTTGCCCGGGCCGCCCTCGAGGCGATCGTTCCCCGAGCCACCGTCGAGCTCGTCGTCGCCGTCGTCTCCGAACAGCCGGTCGGCGGCGGTGCCGCCGCTGAGCAGGTCCCCGCCCGCCGCGCCATAGAGGACGTCGCGCGAGCCCTCCCCGCGCAGGACGTCGTCGCCTGGCGTGCCGCGCAGCGTGTCGGCCAGCCGCGTGCCGTCGTGGGTCACCGCGCCGGCGGCCGGCGCACCAAGCGCCAGCAGCGCGAGCAGGATGAGAAGCGTCTTCCGTGACATGGGCCCGGGGGTACCCCGCACGGAAGCTACCTTGCCAGTCGTGGACTCCTCGGCCCTCGACGCCTGGCTGCCGCATCCCGCCGTTCGCACGCGCCATCGCCGCCGCTCGACCGCCGGCGCCGACCGCCTGTGGACGGCGGCCGCGGAGGTGAAGTTGGCGGATACGCGCTCACTCGGACCGCTCGTGCGCTGGCGCATCCCGGGCGTCGAGGACGACCAGACGTTCCGCGAGCTGCTGGGCCGGTATCCGTTCTGCCTGCTCGACGACGGGGAGCGGTGCTCGATCTCGGGGCTGTGCGGCCGCATCTGGACGCTGCAGCGCGACTACCCCCGGCTCGCGGGTCCCGAGGAGTTCCGGGCCTGGCGGGAGCCGGGGACGGTGCGCGTCCTCATCGCCCACTGGGTGGAGCCCGACGGCGACGGGAGCACGCTGGTCTCCGAGGCCCGGGTGGCCCCGGTCGACCGCCGTGCCGCCCTGCGCCTGCGGTCGCTGTGGGTCGTCATCGGCGTCTTCGAGCGCCTCATCGGCGGCGAGGCGCTGGCGCTCGCGGCCCAGCGTGCCGAGCGGCGCTAGCCGTGGTGGCCGCGGCCGCGCTCGAGCCCGGCCAGCTTCGAGTGACCGTCGTAGACCGTCCGGCCGCGGCGGCGGACGCGCAGGTGCAGGCTGCCGGTGAGGTGCTGCGGCGCCCACGCGTCGAGGCGGCGGCGCTCGTGCGGGATCGGCACGGGCAAAAGATGAGGCGCGCTGCCGTCGGCGTGCGCCTCGAGCTCGACGCCGCCGCCGGCCAGGCGCCAGCCGCGCTCGTCGACCTCGACGCGCAGCGGACGCAGCGGACGGACGACGGCGCGCACCTCCGGGCCCACGGCGACCACCAGCGCGGTGGCGGTGGCGCGCAGCGGCCCGATGCCGGCGCGCCCGCCGGCGAAGGCCACGCAGACGTCGGGCCGATCGAAGCCGTGGGCCTGGCCCCACCACCAGGCGGGCGGCATCCCGCCCGCGCCCCAGTTCTTCTCGGCGTAGGCGACGGCCCCGTCGAGGTCGAGCTCGTCGTCGCCCACGCGAGCCGAGCCGCTGACGCGCGCGCGCAGCAGCCAGGGATGCCAGTACTGACTCAGGCCGGGGATGGCCTGGGCCGGTCCGAGGGCGCCGAAGGCGCGGCGGGGCCACGGCTGCGGGTCGGCGAACGCGACCTCGAGGCGCGCGTCGGCGCCCAGCGCGATGCGCAGCGAGCGCTCGTCGGCGACGACCACCGCACCCGCGCCCAGGGACAGGCCGCGCGGCGCCGCCCAGGCGTGCGCCAGCGTCGCCGACCGCACCGCGCCACCGGGATGGGCGGCCAGCGAGGCCATCGCCCACGGCCGGCCGCCGGCGTCGCGGCTGATGGCGACGATGGCGATGACGACGGCGCCGGTTCGCGGCTGGGTGATCCGCCAGAAATGGCCCTCCATGCCCACGCCGTGGTAGCCCCGGGGATCGCCGAAGGGCGGGTCGGCGCCGGTGCGGCGGTAGGCGGCGAGCATCGGCGCGACATGCTGCCAGAGGCCCGGTAGCGTCCATGGCGATGAGTCGCCCCCCGGTCGCGGTGGGACGGGTGCGCCCGCGGGCCGCGGTGTCGGCGCTGGGCGTCCTGTGGCGCTTCAGCCGCCCGCATACGCTGATCGGCACGTCGCTGTCGATCGTCGCGCTCTACGCGATCGCGGCGTCGGTGGATCGCGCCTCGGGCGCGGCGGACCTGCTGTGGACGCTGATCGCCGGCGCGTGCGTGAACGTCTTCATCGTGGGCGTCAACCAGGTCGAGGATGTCGAGATCGATCGCCTCAACAAGCCGTGGCTGCCGATCGCGGCGGGTGACCTGTCGCTCGAGGCAGCCCGGCGGATCGTGGCCGTGGCCGCCGTCGCGCCCATCGTCATGGCCGTCACCCAGGGCGTCGCCGAGCTCGTGGCGGTCACCGTGGCCCTGGCCATCGGCTGGGCCTACTCGTGTCCGCCGGTGCGGCTCAAGCGCTACCCGGCGCTGGCCGCGGGGTCGATCACCTTCGTGCGCTCGCTCGTCGTCAACCTGGGCGTGTGGCTGCACGTCGCCGGCAGCCCGATCGAGGCGGGCGTCTGGGCGTTGACGGCCGTCACCGTGCCCTTCTCGTTCGCCATCGCCGTGCTCAAGGACGTCCCCGACATCGACGGCGATCGGCGCTACGGGATCGCCACCTTCTCGGTGCGCCTCGGGCCGCGGCCGGTGCTGGCGGTCGGGGTCGGGGCGCTGACCGTCGCGGGCGTGGGGATGGCCATCGGCGGGCCGCTGCTCCTCGACGGCGCCGACCCGGTCGTGCTCGTCGTGGGGCACCTGCTCGGCCTGGTCGCGCTGTGGCGCTGGGCGCTGCGCGTCGATCCCGCCGATCCGGTCGCCTTCGCCGCCTTCTACCAGCGCGTGTGGCAGCTCTTCTTCTGCGAGTACCTGATCGTGACCGCCGCCTACCTGCTGCCCTGATCGTGCGCTTCGTCCAGCACAAGGCGGAGGCGCGCTGGTTCTACCGCGTCGTGTCGAAGGGCTACGACCGCTGGATCAACCCGCTGTTCTGGACGGCGCCGATGCGCGACACCGCCCTCGCCCTGGCGCGGCTCGACGATCGGGCGCTCGAGATCGTCGACGTCGGCGCCGGCACCGGCTTCGCCACCGAGGCGATCGTCGCCGCCGCAGGCCCCGAGCGCGTGACCATGCTCGACCAGAGCCCGCACCAGCTGGCCCGCGCCCGGCGCAAGCGCGCGCTCGACGGCGTGACGAAGGTCCTCGGCGACGCCGAGGCGCTGCCCTTCGCCACCGACTCGCGCGATCGCTACGTCTCGACCGGTAGCGTCGAGTACTGGCCCGACCCGCAGCGCGCCGTCGCCGAGGCCTACCGGGTGCTGCGCCCCGGCGGGGTCGCGCTGCTGGCCGGCCCGCTGCGG
>DASVFT010000029.1:0-58047 GCA_036379935.1 Solirubrobacteraceae bacterium
GGGACGCCGAGTCGGCCGCCGCCGCCGCCGTGCGCGTGGCCGAGTCGGCCGCCGCCGCCGCCGTGCGCGTGGCCGAGTCGGCCGCCGCCGCCGCCGTGCGCGTGGCCGAGTCGGCCGCCGCCGCCGCCGTGCGCGTGGCCGGGTCGGCCGCCGCCGCCGCCGTGCGGGACGCCGAGTCGGCTGCGCTCCGGGCGGCGCTCGACGTCGGCCGCACCGGCGCCGGACGCGCGGGCGGGTGGACCCGGTGCGTCGCCGTGTGCATCGTCGAGCGGATCCTCGTCCTGGCCCGGCCGGGCGCGGAGCGGACCCTGCGGAGGGCCGGCCTGGCGGCGGTCGCGGCGACGGCCTGGGTGGCGAGGTCGGTCGCCTGGGTGGTGGCACCGGCCAGGAGGGCCGTCGTGGCGCCTGAAGCGACCCCTTGACCGCCGGCGGCGACCTCGACGTCCGCCGCGGACGCGGTGCTCGCGGAGGCCAAGGCGGTCGCTACCCCGAGCGCGACCGCCCCCAGCCTCCAGCGCCCCAATGAGCCCCCAATGCCCACGAAGGTGACCTTTGCACCGTTTTGCGGTCGATCAAACGGAAACCGCCCGTCCGGGTAGGCCGCCTGTTCAGGCGCGGACATCGCCGCTCGGCGCGCGCACGCTGCCGTTCGCATTCGAGCGGTGTCCCGGAGCCGCGCCGGTCGGCAGCACCTCGGCTACGGTCGAGGGCGTCATGGCCGTCGGCGCCCCCACCTCGCCCGCGCTCAACCTGCGCGGCGTCGTCAAGTCCTACGGCGGCCGGCTCATCCTCGACGGCGCCGACCTCGACCTTGGGCCACGCGCCCGCGTCGGGCTCATCGGCGCCAACGGCTCGGGCAAGTCGACCCTCCTGCGCATGGTGGCCGGCGACGAGGAGCCCGACGCCGGCACCGTGACGCTGCGTCGCGGGGCGGTGGTCGCCCACCTGCATCAGCTCGTGGCCGGCGACGACCGCACCGTCCGCGAGGTCCTCGCCGCCGCGCGCCCGGAGCGGGCGGCGCTCGAGGAGGAGCTTACGCGCGTCGAGGACCAGCTCGCCGATCCGGCCCTTGCCGAGGACCTCGGCCGGATGGGTCGCATCCTCGAGCGCCAGGCCGCGCTGGTCGAGAGCATCGCCGGCGACACCGCCGAAGGCGATGCCATCCGCCACGTCCGCGACCTCGGCTTGGCCGAGGCCGAGCTCGACCATCCGACGCGCGCGCTGAGCGGCGGCCAGCGCAAACTCGTCGCGCTCGCGGCCTGCCTGCTGCGGGACCCCGACGTGCTGCTGCTCGACGAGCCCGAGGCCCACCTCGACGTGAGCCGCCGCCGGATCGTCGAGGAGCTCGTCGACGGCTTCGACGGCGCCGTGCTCGTGGTCTCGCACGACCGCCACCTGCTCGACGAGACGGTGACCCAGATCGCCGAGCTCGAGGGCGGGCGCATCCGCATGTGGCAGGGCGGCTACTCCGCCTACGCCCTCGCGCGCGAGCTCGAGCTCGTGCGGCGCCAGCAGCAATGGGTCACGCAGCAGAAGGAGATCGCGCGCCTCGAGGAGGCCATCCGCCGCTTCAAGGACTGGGCGCACCGGGTGGTCGACGAGCGTCATATCAAGCGGGCGCGCAACAAGCAGCGCCAGATCGACCGCATGGAGAAGATCGAGCGCCCCGTGTTCGAGCGCCGGCGCATGGCGCTGGCGCTGCGCAGCGAGGCTCGCGGCGGCGACCGCGTCATCGCGCTGCGCGACGTCAGCTTCGCGCCTGTCCTCGACGGCGTCGAGCTCGAGATCGTCCGTGGCGAGCGCGTGGGCATCGTCGGCCCCATTGCCGCCGGCAAGACCGTGCTCGCGCGCCTGCTGGCCGGCGAGCTTCAGCCCACCGCCGGCGAGCGCTGGGCGGGCCCGTCGGTCAGCGTGGACTTCGTCAGCCAGGCCGCCACCGAGCTGCCGGGCGAGCGCACGCCGATCGACGTCGTGCGCGCCGCGCGCCCGGTCAGCGACGGCGAGGCGGTGGCGCTCCTCGTGCGCTTCCTCTTCGACTACGAGCAGTTGCGCCGCCCGATCTCGACGATGAGCGGCGGCGAGCGCACGCGCCTGCGCTGCTGCCTGCTGATGCTCTCGCGCGCCAACTGCCTGGTCCTCGACGAGCCGACCAACCACCTCGACATCCCCGCCGTCGAGACCCTCGAATCGGCGCTCGAAGGCTACGACGGCACGGTCGTCGCCGTCAGCCACGACCGCTACTTCCTGGACCGCATCGTCGACCGCGTCCTCGAGGTCGACGGCGGCCGCGTCAGGGAGCGCTGAGCAGGCTCGCCAGCTCGTCGAACGTCCGTGGCGCCGCGGCGACGTGCCAACGCAGGGGTGCGTCGCCGAGCACCGCGACCCGGCCGCCGCCCTCCTCGACGAGCAGCCGGCCGGGCAGCCAATCCCATGCGTAGACGTTGGGCTGCGCCCATCCGTCGATGCGCCCGGCCGCCAGCCACGCCAGCTCCAGCGAGCCGGCGCCGCCCATACGCAGGACCGCCGGGGCGCCGAGCAGCGGGCCGAACGCTTCGACCGCCGAAGCGCCCCTGAGCATGTCGTGACGCAGGAAGCTCGAGACGACCGCCTCGGGCAGCGGGGCGCCCTCGCGCACGCGCAGCCGCACCCCGTTGGCGTGGGCGCCGTCTCCGCGCGCCGCGGAGAACAGCTCGTCGCGCGAGGGATCGAGCACCGCGCAGGCCAGCGGCTCGCCGGCCTCCTCGAGGACCACGGCGACGCACCACTGCGGGATCGCGCGCAGGAAGTTGATCGTGCCGTCGAGGCCGTCGACGAGCCAGCGGCGGCTGGCGTCGCCGACCGCGGCGCCCTCCTCCCCCACGATCGCGTCGTCGGGCCGCTCGGCGGTCAGCAGCTCGACGATCGCCGCCTCGCTGGCCCGGTCGGCGGCGCAGACGAGGTCGGCGGCCGAGGTCTTGCGCTCCGCGTCGAGCGCGCCGCCCGCGAGCCGCAGCGCCTGCGCGCCGCCCGCGCGCACCGCGCGCTCGGCGAGCTGACGGTCGGTCATCCCGCGTGGCCGCGCAGGTAGTCGGCGTACGGCATCGGACGCCCGCCGGGAGGCTGGACCTCCAGGAGCTCGAGCGAGCCGTCGGCGCCCACCCGCGCGCGGTGCACGCCCAGGAACGAGCCGTCGGGCAGGGGCAGGCGCGCGCCGATGTGGGGGTGCAGCGCACGGACGATCCGCTCGTTGACCTCGGCCGGCGCATCGGGGTCCAGCGTCCGATCCTCGGCGGTGATCTTCTCGGCGTACGTCGCGCCGGCCTCCTCCTGCTCCACCCACGGCGGGCGCTCGTCGAGGGCGCGTACGAGCAGGTCGGCGCCCAGCGCCTCGAGGCGCGGCGCCAGCGACCCGTAGTCGTCGTCCGGCCTGATCGGCTCGGCCTGCGCCAGGGACACCGGCCCGGAGTCCAGTCCCTCGGTCACGCGCATGATCGACGCGCCCGTCTCCTCGTCGCCGGCCATGATCGCGCGCTCAATCGGCGCGGCCCCACGCCAGCGCGGCAGCAGCGACGGGTGAACGTTGACCAGCTCGAAGGACGAGAGCAGCGGCTCCTTGATGAGCGCGCCGAACGCGCACACCGCGACGACCTGCGCGCCGGTGGCGGCGATTCGGTCGCGCACCTCGTCGGTGTTGACCGACTCGGGCTGGATGACCTCGAGGCCCAGGTCGCGCGCCACCGTGGCCACGGGCGGTGGCGCCAGCAAGCGCCCACGTCCCGCGGGCCGGTCGGGCCGGGTGATGACGAGCGCGGGACGGTGGTCGCCGGCGGCCAGGCGCTCGAGGACGGCGGCGGCGAAGGCGGATGTTCCGAGGAAGGCGGTGATCAAGCCGCCTCGAGGCGCTCGCGGAGCGCCCGCATGGCCTCCTTGCGCTGCTCGCGCGAGGCGCGATCGAGGATCAGCACGCCGTCGAGGTGGTCGATCTCGTGCTGGATGACCCGCGCCTCGAGGCCGCTGGCCTCGACGAGGATCGGCTCGCCGGCGGCGTCCTGCGCGCGTACGCGCACGTACACGGGGCGTTCGACGTCGACGTGGACGCCGGGAAGGCTCAGGCAGCCCTCCTCCATGATCTCCTCGTCACCGCCCTTCCACTCGATCACGGGGTTGACGAGCGCGTTGACCGGGCTCTCGTGCTCGACGCGGTAGACGAGGGCGCGGTGCAGGATCCCGACCTGGGTCGCCGCGAGCCCGATGCCCAGGGAGTCGCGCATGAGCGCCCCCATGCGGGCCAGCTCCTCGCGCAGGCCGTCGTCGAAGACCTCGACCGGCCGCGCCTCGGCGCGCAGGACCGGATCGCCGAACTTGCGGATGTGGGCGAGAGCCGCGTCGCGGCGCGCGGCGACCTCGGGATCGAGGGGCGGCGGCTCCTCGATCTCGGGCTCGTCGACGAGCTCTGTGTCCTGCTCGGCCATCACCGTGGAGGGTAGCTACTGGGGGTCGACGTCCACGCTGAACGAGGCGGCGCGGTGGGCGCGGTCGGCCGCCACCGCCGCGACCGCCGCCCCCACCTCGGCCACGGCCGCCGCACGGTCCGAGGCCTTCACCACCACCTGGGCCCGCTCGCGCCCGCGCAGGCGGAAGAGCGGCGCGGGGCCGAGCGCCTCGGCGAGGCGCCCGCGGACCGCCGCCGCCGCGGCAAGGGCCGCGCCCGTCGCCTGCGACGAGCACACGACCCGGATGAGGGTCGAGAAGGGCGGGTAGCGCAGCGCGCGCCGGCGTTCCAGCTCGCCGGCCAAAAAGCCGTCGGCGTCGTGGCGCGCGGCGAACCCGATCGAGGGCGCGTCGGGCGCGAGCGTCTGCACGAGCACGCGCCCGCCGCCCTCTCCGCGCCCGGCGCGGCCCGCGAGCTGGGTCACGAGGGCGAACGTGCGCTCCTCGGCGCGGAAGTCCGGGAAGCGCAGCGTGGCGTCGGCGTCGAGCACGACTCCGAGGTCGACGTCGGGGAAGTCATGGCCCTTGGCCACCATCTGGGTGCCGACCAGCACGCCGCGCGGAGCCGTCTCGAAGGCGGCCAGGACGCGCCCCGGCGCCGCGACGTCGGCGTCGAGGCGGAAGACCGGCCCGTCGAGCTCGGACTCCAGCCGCTCGGTGCCCGTGCCATGGCGGGCGATCGAGACCGAGCCGCAGGCGTCGCAGCGCGCCGGAACCGGCTCGCGGTGCCCGCAGTGGTGGCACGCGAGCGCGGCCTCGGCGCGGTGCATGACGAGCGTCACGTCGCACGCCGGGCACTCCCACGCGCGCCCGCACGACCGGCAGGTCAGGAAGTTCGACCAGCCGCGCCGGTTGAGCAGGACGATGGCCTTGCGCGCATCGGCCAGCGCCTCGTGGGTGCGCGGGTGCAGCGCGCGGCCGGCGTCGCGCATGTCCACGATCTCCACCGGCGGCAGCCGCGCCCCGTCGACCCGCTCGGGCAGCCTGAGGCGCCGCAGCGAATGCACCGACTCGGGCCGCGGCGTCGCGCTGCCGGCCACGAGCACGGCGCCCGCGCGCTCGGCCCGGCGCTCGGCCACGCGTCGCGCGTCATAGCGCGGATCGCCCTCGTGCTTGTACGAGGCGTCGTGCTCCTCGTCGACGACGACGAGGCCGAGCTCGAGCACCGGCGCGAACACGGCCGAGCGCGGGCCGACGCAGATACGCGCCTCTCCCGCTCGCAGCCGCGCCCACTCGTCGTGGCGCTCGCCGGCCGAGAGCCGGGAGTGCAGCACGGCGACCGTGTCCCCGAACCGCGCCACAAAGCGCGCGACGATCTGTGGCGTCAGCGCGATCTCGGGCACGAGGACGATGACCCCGCCTCCGCGGCCCAGGGTCGCCGCGGCCGCCTGCAGGTAGACCTCGGTCTTGCCCGAGCCGGTCACGCCGTGGAGCAGGAGCCGCTCCCCGGGCGCCGCGGCGGTGATGGCCTCCAGCGCGGCGGCCTGCGCGGACGTGAGCCGGGGCTGGACCCCGGCGGCGCCCACGGGCACGTGGACCGGCGCGCGGCGAACGCTGCGCGGGGCGATGCGTACGAGCCCGCGCGCCTCCAGGCGCCGCAGGGCGGGCAGGTCGGAGCCGGCGACCCGCGGAAGCGTGGCCAGCAGGGCCCGCTGGCGGTCGGTGAGCCGCGCGACGTCGTCGGTCGAGTCGCTCGCGACGGCGCCGTCCGAGTCGCTCGCCGCCGCGCCGTCCGAGTCGCTCGCGGCCGCGGCCCGCTCGGCCCACAGCGCCGTCTTGGCCCGCGTCCCCTTCGGCGGCAGCAGCAGCGACAGCGCACGGGCCGGCGTCGAGCAGTACTCGGCCGCCATCCACAGCCCCAGTGCGACGAGCTCCGGAGGCAGCCGCGCCTCGAGCACGCGGCGCGGCGCGACGGGCTCGTGCTCGGAGCCCTCGGCCAGCCCGGTGACGACGCCGACCACCTCGCGGCGCCCGAAGGGCACGACCAGCACCGAGCCGACGTCGACCCCGTCGGGGCGCAGATAGTCGAACGGCCCGCGGAGCGCGCGGGCGGTCGTCAGTGGCTCTACCTGGGCTACCGATGGCACCGGAGCCCACGATAGTCTCGCCGCGCGATGGACCTGCAACCCGGCGAGGAGATCGTCTTCGAAGGGCGCCCGGTGTGGCGCTCGACGCTCGGCTTCTACGTCAAGGGCTTCCTCGGCGCCCTCGTCATCGCCATCGTCGTCGTCCTCGCCGGGGCATCCGCGGCGCTGGCCGTCGCGGTCTGGCTCGTGCTCTTCGCGCTCGTCGTCCTCGTCGGCTTCGTCCGCCGCCTCGCGACGCGCTACACGATCACCAACCAGCGCCTGCGCATCCAGCGCGGGATCCTCTCGCGCAGCGTGCAGCAGACGCGCATCGAGCGCGTCCAGAACGTCAACACGCGCCAATCGGTCGTCGAGCGCGTGCTCCAGGTGGGCACCGTCGACTTCGACACGGCCGGCACCGACGACAGCGACTTCACCTTCGTCGGCGTGGGCAGCCCGCACAGCGTGGTCGAGGCCGTCGATCGCGCCCAGCGCGAAGCGCACCGCGCCCACCGCGAGGGCATCGCCGCGGCGCCGCCATCCGACGGCCTGTGACGCGCTGCTTCGGCGACGGCGACCCGCTCTACGAGGCCTATCACGACGAGGAGTGGGGCTTCCCCGTCACCGACGAGCGCGGGCTGTTCGAGCGGCTGTGCCTCGAGGGCTTCCAGTCCGGGCTGGCGTGGATCACGATCCTGCGCAAGCGCGAGGCCTTCCGCGCCGCGTTCGCCGGCTTCGAGCCCGATGCCGTCGCGCGCTTCGGCGCCGCCGACGTCGAGCGCCTGCTGGGCGACGCGGGCATCGTGCGCAACCGCGCGAAGATCGAAGCCACGATCGCCAACGCGCGCGCCACGATCGACGTGCGCGACGCGGGCACGCCACTGCCGGAGCTGATCTGGGCCCACCGTCCGGAGCCGGGACCGGCCCCGGCGAGCCTCGCCGACCTCCCCGCGCAGCTTCCGGAAGCCGTCGCGCTGGCCAAGGCCCTCAAGAAGGCCGGCTTTCGCTTCGTCGGACCAACCACCGTGTACGCGGCCATGCAGGCCTGCGGGCTCGTCAACGACCACATCGCCAGCTGCCCGGCGCGGCCCCGCGCCGACGCGGCGCAGATGCGCCTCAGCCGCTGACCCGGCGCCGCCTTCTCCCTGCAAACAGGGCGTAAGTGGTCGGGCGCTCGAAGTAAGGCACGGACGATGCGAACGCGCTCCATCCACCCGATGTGGGCGCCTTCGGCGCAGTCCAACATGGTCTCCATGTTCAACGACCATCTGCTTCGCACCCTCTCCCGCGCCCGCGTCGACGACGCCCGGCGCGCTCGTCGTGGGCACGCCGAGGTCCGCGGTGGCCCGACCCCGCGCTTGGGCCGCAGCCGGACGTCCCCGGACGCGCCGCTCACCATCCGCCATGCTCGCTCCGCCGACCTCGGCCCGCTCGAGCGCCTCGCGTCGCTCGACTCGCGTCGCATCCCCAGCGGCGAGCTCTACGTGGCCGAGGTCGAGGGGCGGCTGGTGGCCGCGCTGTCGGTCGACACCGGCGCCGTCATCGCCGACCCGTTCGAGGCGACCGCGTCGATCGTCGAGGTGCTGCGCCTTCAGGCCGCCTGAGCGTCAGCCGGCGACCGCCAGCGCCATAACCGACCCTTATTGCACGAAGAAGCCAACATCATTGGAACTTATTGCTCCGAGGTACCACCATGTCTTCCATGAGCCCCACGACCTCCCTCACCATCCGCCACGCCCACGGGGCCGACGCCAGCGCGCTCGTCCGCCTCGCCGCCCTCGACTCCAGCCGCGTGCCCAGCGGCGAGCTGCTGATCGCCGAGCTCGACGGCCGGCTCGTCGCCGCGCTGTCGGTCGACACCGGCGCGGTCATCGCCGACCCGTTCGAGCACACCACCGCCATCGTCGACTCGCTGCGCGTGCAGGCGGAGGGTCGCGCTCGGCCCGCCATCCTCCCCGGTCACCTCGGGCGCGCCCTGCTCGGGCGCGCCTGAGCGCGCGACGGGCCGCTAGACCGTCGCGCCGGCGGCGTTGAGCCCGGCGGCGTCGCGCAGTGCCTGCGCCTTGTCGGTGCGCTCCCACGTGAAGTCGTGGTCCTCGCGCCCGAAGTGCCCGTAGGCGGCGGTCTTCTGGTAGATCGGCCGGTGCAGCCTGAGCGCGGCGCGGAACGCGCCGGGGCGCAGGTCGAAGTGCTCGTCGATGAGCGCCTGGATCTGGCCGCGGCCGATCTTCTCGGTACCGAAGGTCTCCACCATGAGCGAGACCGGGTGGGCGACGCCGATGGCATAGGCCACCTGCACCTCGGCGCGGTCGGCCAACCCGGCGGCGACGACGTTCTTGGCCACGTGGCGCGCGGCGTACGCGGCCGAGCGGTCGACCTTCGACGGGTCCTTGCCGCTGAAGGCGCCCCCGCCGTGGCGCGCCATCCCGCCGTAGGTGTCGACGATGATCTTGCGCCCGGTCAGCCCGGCATCGCCCACGGGCCCGCCGATCACGAACCGACCGGTCGGGTTGACCAGCAGGCTCTTGCGCAGCTTGCCGGCGTCGTAGAGGTCGTGCGGGAGGATCGGCTCGATCACGTGCTCCCAGAGGTCGTCGGCCAGCAGCGCCTCGGCGCCGTCGCGATGCTGGGTGGAGATGAGGATCCGCTCGATCTCCACCGGCCGCCCGTCCAGGTAGCGGACGGTAACCTGGGTCTTGCCGTCGGGCCGCAGGTAGGGGACGACCTCGGCCTTGCGCACGTCAGCCAGGCGCTTGGCCAGCTTGTGCGCGAGCGAGATCGGCAGCGGCATGAGCTCGGGCGTCTCGTTCGTGGCGTAGCCGAACATCATGCCCTGGTCACCCGCGCCCGCGACGTCGAGATCGTCGTCGTCGGACGGGTCGGTGCGCGTCTCGTAGGCGTGGTCGACGCCCTGGGCGATGTCGGGCGACTGCTTGTCGATCGCGTTGATGACCGCGCAGGAGTCGGCGCTGAACCCGAGATCGGCGTCGGTGTAGCCGATGCGGCGGATGGTCTCGCGCGCGACCTCCTGGATGTCGACGTAGGTCTCGGTCGAGATCTCTCCGGAGACGACCACGAGGCCCGTGTTCACGAGCGTCTCGCACGCCACCCGGCCCTGGGGGTCGTCGGCCATGACGGCGTCGAGGACGCCGTCGGAGATCTGGTCGGCGATCTTGTCCGGGTGCCCCTCGGTGACGGACTCCGACGTGAACAGGTACTCGTTGTCTGAAAGCTGGCTCATGGGAGCGGCAAGGGTAGCGAGGCGGCGGCCCGTCACGCGCGCTCGCTGCGCCGTTGCTTGCGCTCGTGGAAGTCGATGATGACCGGGACGCCGTCCAGGCCATAGCGCGCGCGCAGCCGGTTCTCGAGGAAGTAGGCGTAGTCGCGCGTGACCCGGTTGCGGGAGTTGACCTGGATCGAGAAACGCGGCGGCGAGGTCTGGAACTGCGTCATGTAGAGCAGTTTGAGCCGATGGCCCTGCTTGGCCGGCGGCTGGCGCTCCTGCGCGATCTCGGCCAGGAACCGGTTGAGCTGCGGCGTGGGGATGCGGTTGTGCATCCGGTCGCCGAGGACGATCGCCTCGTTGAGCACGCGCTGGACGTTGCGCCCGGTCTTGGCGCTGGCGGTCAGCACCTTGGGACGGAGGCGCAGCTTCTGCGCCACCCGCGCGCGCTCGTGCTCGAGGTCGGCTTCGTCCATCGCCGCCACGTCCCACTTGTTGAGCACCAGGGCGGTGGCGGTGCCCTCGCGCATCGCCAGCTCGGCGATGCGCAGGTCCTGGCTGGTGATGCCGTCGTGGGCGTCGCACACGACGAGGGCGACGTCGGCACGCTCGACCGCGCGCTGCGAGCGCAGGGTCGTGTAGTACTCGACCGAGTCCGACACCTTGGCCTGGCGACGCAGGCCGGCGGTGTCGACGATGACGAGCCTGCGCCCGTCGACCTCCAGCGGCAGGTCGATCGCGTCGCGCGTGGTGCCGGCCACCTCGGAGACGATGACCCGCTCGTCGCCCACCATCCGGTTCACGAGCGTCGACTTGCCCACGTTGGGCCGCCCGACGATGGCGAGGCGGATGACGTCTTCCTCCTCCTCGGCCCCCTCGTCCTCCTCGGGGAGCAGCTCGGTGACGCGGTCGAGCAGGTCGCCGGTGCCCAAGCCCTGCGCGGCCGACACGGGCAGCGGCTCGCCGAGCCCGAGGGCATGGAAGTCCGCCGCCAGCGGGATGTCGGGCGCGGTGTCGACCTTGTTGGCGGCCACCACGACCGGGCCGCGCCAGCGCCGCAGCACGTCGGCCAGCTCCTCGTCGCCCGGGCGCCGGCCCGCGCGCGCGTCGACCACGAGGACCGCGACCACGGCGTCGTCGAGCGCCGCCTGCGCCTGCTCGCGGATGGAGCCGGCGATCGGATCGGCGTCCAGGAAGTCCATCCCGCCGGTGTCGATGAAGTCGAAGCGCCGGCCGTTCCACTCGCACGCGATCTCGTTGCGATCGCGCGTGATCCCCGCCCGCTCGTGCACGACCGCCTCGCGCGAGCCGGTCAGGCGGTTCACGAGCGAGGACTTGCCCACGTTCGGGTAGCCGACGACCGCGACCTTCACGGGCGGTTCGGCGGTCGTCCCGCCCGATCGGACATCCTCGCGATTCTAGCCGTCGCCCTCTCCGCGACCGCCCCGGCGACGAGGAAAGCGCGAGCGCCGCTCGAACTAACCAGTCGATGGCCAGAGGGCCGCTGTTCATTGCCGTCGCCGGGAACATCGCGGCGGGCAAGTCGACGCTCGTCGCGCCCCTTGCCGCCGAGCTCGCGCTGCCCGCGTTCGCCGAGCGTCCGGACGAGAACCCGTGGTTCGAGCGGGCGACGGCGCAGCCGAGCACGTGGTCGTTCCACGCCGAGCTGCACTTCCTGCTCGAAGCGGTTCAGGCCCAGCGGGCGCTCGTCGCCGGCAGGCGGGGCGGTGTGCTGGAGCGGCCCGCGGCCGAGCACGTCGAGATCTTCGGTCGCCTGCGCCACGAACGCGGGTGGCTCGACGACGCCGAGCTCGACCTGCTGCACAGCACGTGGCACGAGCTGTCGGCCGGCCTCGCGGGCACGCCGGACGTCCTCGTCGTGCTCCATGGGCGGCCACCGGTGCTGCTCCAGCGCGTCCGCGATCGCAACTGGCCCTCCGAGCGTCTCCTCGACGAGAGGGTGCTGGCCACGCTCGACCGGCTCTACTGCGACTTCGTCGAGCACTGGAGCGCCTCGCCGATCGTCGAGGTCGACACCGAGGAACACGACGTGCGGGCGCAGACCGGCGTGGCCCACGTCGCCCGCCGCATCGAGGAGGTGCTGAGCACGTGAACGCTTGGCCCGGCAAGGCTCCCGGAGGGCTCCTGTCCGGGGGGGAGATCGCGCGCCGCTGCGTCGCCGAGGCGCTGATGATCGGATGGGACGAGACCATGCTCCGTCCGGCCGGCTACAACGTGCGGATCGCCGCCGACGGGCTCGTCACTCCGAAGGGCCGGATCTACAAGCCGCTGACGCTCGGCGGCAAGGATGCGTACGACGGGATCCTCTGGCTCTCCCAGGGCGACGTAGCCGAGCTGTCCTCACTCGAGCGCTTCACGCTGCCGCCCGACGTCGCCGGCAACATCACCATCCGCACCGAGCTGAGCGCGCAGGGACTGCTCCTCCTCTCCGGGCTGCTCATCGATCCGGGCTACGGCCCGACGAACGACAACGGCGAGCCCGTCTCGGACGGACGTCTGCATTTCTTCGTCGCCAACCTCGGCGCCCAGCCGATCCCGCTGAGGCCGGGCAAGGACAGCATCGCCGCCGTGCAGTTCTTCCAGGTCGTCGGCGACGTCCATCCAGCGCTGGAGAGTGAGACTGCTCCGACCGTCGCGCGGTGGGACGAGCAACGGCCCACGAGCCGGCTGGGGTTCATCGCGAGCCTGAAGACCCTCCAGGAAGAGCACGCGAGGCTCGGCACGCAGGTCGAGCGGACGCGCGAGCTCACGGTCAACCTGCTCGTCCTCGGCTACTTCCTGCTGGCGGCGACGATCCTGGGCCTGACACTGGACAACCTGCTTTCGGTCGGCTCCGATGCGACCCTGGTCGAGCGGGTGAGCCGAGCGGTTCCCGATTCCGTGAGCGGCAAGGTGCTGATGGCCGCCGCCTTCATCACGGCAGCGTGGGTGGTGCGCTCGGTGGTGGTCTTCCTCGTCAGCGGCCGGACTCCGCCCGTGCCCGAAGGCGATCGCTTCTTCTACCTGCAGGCGCGGCAGGAGCTCATCGTGGAGCGACGCCGGGTGCGGATCGGCATCGTGCTCGCGGTCGGCCTGCTCGCGTTCGGCATCGTGTGGTTGGCGGTGCAGCTCCACTCCGCGGCTGACGCGTGGGTGTGGGTGATCCTGGGTGTGGTGCTCGGTGCCGGCGCGCTGTGCGCTGACTCCCGGTTGGTCAAGCCCATCGACGCCTATGCGGTCCACGCGCGGACGGAGAAGCTCACCGACCTCAACCGTAGAGCTCAACGGCGCCTTGCGGCCTGGCGCAGCTGAGCAGGAGCCGTTCCGAAGAGCCGCGGTGTGGCCGGGACGCTCGGAATGACCTGTTCGATGCGCTCGAGCACCTCGTCGAGGCTCAGGCCGGTCGTGTCGAGGACCAGGGCGTCATCGGCGGGGAGGAGCGGACTGTGGTCGCGGAGCTGGTCCTGCTGATCGCGATGGCGCAGCTCCTCGCGCACCGACTCCAGGTCGTGACCCGTCTCCACCGATCGTCGACGGGCCCGCTCGTCCTCGTCGGCGGTCAAGAACACCTTGACGTCCGCATCGGGCGCCACGACCGTGCCGATGTCCCGTCCTTCCGCGACCCAGTGGCCGCGGTGGAGCATGTCCCGCTGCTTGACCACCAGCGCCTGGCGCACCTCGGGGATCTGTGCTGCCGCCGCAGTCTGGCGCGTGACGTCCGGAGTCCTGATGGCGTCGGTGACGTCTTCGCCCTCAACGAGAATTCGCTCGCCGAGCGAGATGTCCAGATCGCGGGCGACCTCCTGGGGAGGAAGGCCGCGTTCGCCGGCGAGCAGCGCCGTCGAACGATAGAGAGCGCCGGTGTCGAGGAACGCGAACCCGAGCCGCGCGGCAAGTGCGCGCGCGACCGTCGACTTCCCCGCGCCAGCCGGACCGTCGATGGCGATGATCATCGGCGAGGAGCATAGAGCGCTCGCCAGATCCAACTCCGCGCGCCACGCGACCGATGAGGCTACGACCCTTGGCGACTATGCCGGAGCCGGCTCTTCCTGAGCGCTCTCGGGCATCGGCACGCCGGCGATCTCGTAGGCCTCGGCCTGGTCGAGCGTCTCCTTGGCCAGCAGGGCGCGGGCCAGCGCCTCCAGCCGCGGGCGCTCGCGCTCGAGGAGCATGATGGTCTCGTGCTCGGCCTCGTCGACGATCCGGCGCACCTCCTCGTCGACCAGGCGCTGGGTCTCCTCGGAGGTCGGCGACTGCCCCGGCAGGAGCAGGCCATCCGAGCGGCCGTCGGCCACGGCGATGGCGCCGATCACGTCGCTCATCCCCCAGCGCCCGACCATGCCACGCGCGATCTGGGTGATCTGCTGGATGTCGGACTCCGCGCCGGTCGTCAGCTCGTGGTAGATCACGCGCTCGGCGGCGCGGCCGCCCAGGGCGACCTTGATCTTGCCGACGAGCTCGGCGCGCTCGTAGCCGTAGCGGTCGGCCTCCGGCGTGGAGAGCGTGACGCCGAGCGCCTGGCCGCGCGGGATGATCGAGATCTTGCGCACCGGGTCGGCGCCGGGCGTGAGCATGCCGACCAGGGCGTGGCCGGACTCGTGGTAGGCGGTGCGCTCCCGATCGGCGTCGCTCATCAGGACCGCGCGCGCCGTGCCGAGGATGATCTTCTCGATCGCGTCGGTGAAGTCCGCGAGCTCGACCTTCTCGTGGTCACGCCGGGCGGCGAAGAGCGCAGCCTCGTTGACGAGCAGCGCGAGGTCGGCGCCGGTCATGCCCGGCGTCGAGGCGGCGATCGCGTCGAGGTCGACCGAGTCGGCCAGCGGCACCGAGCGCGTGTGGATGCGCAGGATCTCGGCCCTGCCGTTCTTGTCGGGCGGCTGGACGGCGATGCGGCGGTCGAAGCGCCCCGGGCGCAGCAGCGCCGGGTCGAGGATCTCCGGGCGGTTGGTGGCGCCCAGGACGATCACGTTCGTGCCGACCTCGAAGCCGTCCATCTCGGTGAGGATCTGGTTGAGCGTCTGCTCGCGCTCGTCATGGCCGCCGCTGAAGCCGCCGCCGGCCGCCCGCGCGCGCCCGATGGCGTCGAGCTCGTCGATGAAGACGATCGCCGGCGCCGCCTCCTTGGCCTGCTTGAAGAGGTCGCGCACGCGCGACGCGCCGACCCCGACGATGGCCTCCACGAACTCCGAGGCCGAGATCGAGAAGAAGGCGGCGTTGGCCTCGCCGGCCACGGCGCGCGCCAGCAGCGTCTTGCCCGTGCCCGGCGGGCCGTAGAGCAGGACGCCGCGCGGGATCCGTGCGCCGAGACGCTGGTAGCGCTTGGGGTTCTTGAGGAAGTCGACGATCTCGACGAGCTCGTTCTCGGCCTCGTCGATGCCGGCGACGTCGTCGAAGGTCACGCGCGCCTGGGTGTCGGGCTGCACGCGGCGCGCCTGCGAGCGCCCGAAGCCGCCCAGCGCGCCGCCGCCGGCCGACATGCGCCGCGCGAAGTACACGAACAGGCCGACGAGGAGGATCGTGGGCCCGAAGCCGAGGATGAGCGTCCAGAACGCCGATCGTCCGCTGTCTGGGGCCTTGGCGTTGACCACCACGTTCTTCTCGTCGAGCAGCCGCGTGAGGCCGGCGGTGTCGACGAAGGCCGGGACCTGGGTCGTGAACTTGTCGACGCTCTGGGGCTTGCCGCTGGGCGGCGTGTAGGTGGCCTTCTTCTTGAGCGTGCCCTCGATCGTCTGCTCGGTCGAGGAGATCTCCTGGACGTTGGCGGCGCGCACCTGGTCGATGAAGAACGGCTCGTACGGGATGCGCGTGCGTTCCGGCGGGCCGCTCGTGGCCAGCGCGAGGATGAGGTTCACCGCCAGCAGCCCGACGAGGACGGCGACGAAGCGACGGTTGCGCGGCACGAGCGGCGGGCGCTCGGGCGGCGGCGCGCCGCGCCCGTCGGGCGCCGGCTCGACCCGCCACGAGGGCGGCTTGGAGTCGCGCGGCTGGTCGCGTTCGGGGGTCGGTGTGGCGGCGGCGGGCGAAGGATCCGGCATGTGGTGCCTACATCAGCGTAGCCATGTCGTGCAAGAACCTGGGATAGGACACCTCGGCCGCCTCCATCCCCTCGACCTCGACGCCCTCGCGCGAGGCCAGCCCGGCCACCGCGCCGAGCATGGCCAGGCGATGGTCGCCGTGCGAGCCGATGCGCCCGCCGCGCAGCCCGCCGGTCCCGGTCACGACGAAGCCGTCCTCGGTCGCTTCGATCTCGCCGCCCAGCGCGCGCAGGCCCTCGACCACGGTGGCGATGCGATCGGACTCCTTCAGGCGCAGCTCCTGCGCGCCGCGCACGACGGTCTCGCCCTCGGCGAAGCAGCCCAGGAGCGCCACGAGCGGGAGCTCGTCGATGGCCAGCGGCACCTCATCGGGCTCGACGACGGTCCCGACCAGCGGGCCGGCCGTCACCTCGAGGTCGGAGAGCGGCTCGTCGGCGGCGACCTCCTCGCCCGGCGCATCCTCGAGCTCGCCGGCGACGATCCCACCCATGCGCTGCACGATGCGCACGAAGCCGCAGCGCGTCCAGTTGACGCCCACGCCGCGCAGCCGCACCTGCGAGCCGGGCACGATCAGGCCGGCGGCGATGGCGAAGGCGGCGCTGGAGGCATCGCCGGGGACGACGAGCGCGTCGAGGGCCAGCTCGTCGACGCCGGCCACGGTCACGTCGCGGCCGTGGCGGCGCACGTCGACCCCGGCGGCGGCCAGCATGCGCTCGGTGTGGTCGCGGCTGAGCGCCGGCTCGGTGACCGTGCTGGCGCCGTCGGCGCCGAGCGCGGCCAGCAGCACGCACGACTTGACCTGCGCGCTGGCCACCGGCATCTCGTAGCCGATCGCGCGCAGGCGCGCGCCGGTCACGATGAACGGCGGCAGGCGGCCGTCGGTGGCCGCCACGGCGGCGCCCATGCGCGTCAGCGGCTCGGCGATGCGGTCCACCGGGCGGCGGCGGATCGAAGCGTCGCCGTCGAGCGTGAACGAGCGGCCGTCCTGGGCGGCCAGCCAGCCCGGGAGCAGGCGCATGAGCGTGCCCGCGTTGCCGACGTCGATGGGCGCGTCGGGCTCGACCGCCCACCGCAGCCCGACGCCGTGGACGAGCAGGTCGTCGCCCGCCGTCTCCACGCGCGCGCCGAGCTGCTGGACCGCGCGCAGCGTCGAGTTGGTGTCCTCGGCGTCGAGGTAGCCGCGCACGCGGACCGTCGTGGACGACATCGCTCCGAGGATCGCCGCCCGGTGCGAGAGCGACTTGTCGGTCGGCGGGCGCAGCTCGCCGCGCAGCCGCCGGGCGGGTTCGATGCGCGTCAGGCTCACGCGATCACCGCGAAACCGAGGCCGGCCAGGAGGCCGGCCGCCTCGTTGGCGCGCGCGTCCGGGATCCACAGGGCGATCTCGCCCTGGCTGTTGTCCGGCGAGGGGCTGAGGGCCATGTCGGAGATGTTGATCCCGGCCCGGCCCAGCGTGAGGGCGATGTCGGCGATGACGCCGGGGCGGTTGGGGACGGCGACGCGGACCTCCCGCACGGCACCCGGGCCGAGGCCCGCCTCGAGCAGGGCGCGCCGGTGCTCGGCGGCCACCTCCTGCCAGGAGGTGAGGTCGGCGCCGGTGCGCAGCTCGTCGCGGACGTGCTGGAGGTCGGCGATGGCGCCGTCGAGGGCGACCGCGAGGGCATCGCGATTGGCGCTGTAGATGGCGCCCCAAAGGGCCGGGTTCGCCCCGGCCACGCGCGTGGCGTCGCGAAAGCTCGGTCCGGTGGCCGGCGGGCGCTCGGTCCCCAGCGCCTCGGCCGCGCGGGCCACGAGCACGTTGGCCACCACGTGCGGCAGGTGGCTGACCGCGGCCATGACGCGGTCGTGGACCTCGGCGTCGATGGCCGCCGGATGCGCGCCAAGGCCGGTGAGGAGCCGGTGCAGGCGCTCGAGCAGGACGCCCTGCGTGGCGGAGGTCGGCGTCAGGTACCAGGTGGCGCCGTCGAAGAGGTCCTCGCGCGCATGCTCGACCCCCGCGGCCTCCGAGCCGGCTAGCGGATGGCCGCCGACGAAGCGCGGATCGCGGCCGGCCTGCACGACTTCGCGCTTGGTCGAGCCCACGTCGGTCACCACGCAGCGCTCGGGCGCCGCGGCGAGGACCGCACGCACCGTCTCGGCCAGGCGGTCGACGGGGACTGCCACGAAGGCCGCGTCGGCGCCGTCGAGGGCGTCGCCGACGTCGCGGTGGGCCGAGTGGATGGCGCCGCGCGCCAGCGCCGCGTCGGCGCGCGGATCCACGCCGCGTACGGTGGCGCCGAGGCGGGAGCGGGCGGCCAGCCCGACCGACCCGCCGATGAGCCCGACCCCGACGACGGCGACGATCAAGCGCCGACGACCGCGGCCTTGCCGGCGACGGCGGCGGCCGCCTGTACGCGCGCCGCGTAGGCTGCGAAGCCATCGGTGCGCAGGGCCTGCGGTCCGTCGCAGATCGCCTGCTCGGGTTCGGGATGGACCTCGACGATGATGCCGTCGGCGCCGGCCGCCGCCGCGGCCAGGCTCAGCGGCTCGACGAGGTCGCGCCGGCCGGCGGCGTGGCTGGGGTCGACGACCACCGGCAGGTGGCTCAGCTCCTTGAGCACCGGCACGGCCATGAGGTCGAGCGTGAAGCGGTAGGCGGTCTCGAACGTGCGGATGCCGCGCTCGCAGAGCATGACCGCCTCGTTGCCCTCCTTGAGGATGTACTCCGCGGCCATCAGCAGCTCCTCGAGCGTGCTCGAGAGCCCGCGCTTGAGCAGCGCCGGACAACCGGAGCGACCGACCTCGGCCAGCAGCGCGTAGTTCTGCATGTTGCGCGCGCCGATCTGAATCACGTCGGCGACCTCGAGCACCGGCTCGAGATCGCGCGCGTCCATGAGCTCGGTGACGATCGGCAGACCCGTCTCCTCCTTGGCCTCGGCCAGGAGGCGCAGGCCCTCCTGCCCCAACCCCTGGAAGGCGTACGGGCTGGTGCGCGGCTTGTAGGCGCCGCCGCGGAACATCGTCGCTCCGGCCTGCGCCACGACCTGGGCGGTGGCCAGCGTCTGGTCGCGCGACTCCACCGTGCACGGGCCGGCGATGAGCGCGAAGTGCTCGCCGCCGATCTTGCGCCCGCCGATGTCGAGCACGGTGCGCTCGCCGTGGCGCAGCTGCGCGCTGGCCAGCTTGTAGGGCGTGAGGATGGGGACGACGCGGTCGACGCCGGCTGTCCCCTCGAGCTCGAGGCGTGCGATGTGCTCGCGGTCGCCGATGGCGCCGATGACCGTCACCTCGTCGCCGCGGCTCGGATGGGCGCGAGCGCCCACCGATTCGATTCGGTCGATGACGGCGCGGATCTCCTCCTCCGTCGCCGTCTGCTTCATCACGATCATCATGCCGAGTGCCTTTCTGCTGCTCCTGAACGATACGAGTGAGGTCCTGCGGAGAGCTCATGCCCCTGAGATCGGCGCTCGGCCACTCGATGGCCGTGAGGATGCGGCACCCGCGCGTGCGGGCGAGCCGAGCGCCTAGCTAAATCGCCAGGCGTAGCGATAGGCGTAGGCGTAGCCGGACAGCGCGGCGCTGGTGACGAGAGTGGCGCTGTCGAGCTCGGGGCCCATGCGAACGCGCATTGTGCCAGACGACCCCTCGTCTGGCCAGCCGCGCGCTAGGACGGTGGGTGCAACGTGCGCGCCAGCGCCCGCCGCGCTCGGTCACCGCGATCGCCGAGCCTGGCCGTGATGGCCGATGCTCACGTGCTCTCGCCCCGTGGGTAGCGCCCGATGAGCGTGCCGAACGACGGTCCATCCGGCGGCGTAGAGGGCGCCCGCCAGGGCCCAACCGGCGAGGATGTCGGTCACGTAGTGCTCGCCGCCGTACACGAGCGCGAAGGCCATCGCGACCGTGTACAGCGCCAGCCCGATGCGCACCCACCGGCCGGCGGACCAGAAGAAGAGCAGGAGCATGAACGGGTAGGCGGCATGCAGCGACGGCATCGCGGCCACCGTGTTGACCAGATGGCCGTTCTCGTAGACCGACTGCACGGTGGGGACCCCGAGGTGACCCCACACCTCGGGGACGATCCGGTCGACAGGCGGAATGTCGGCGGCCGCCGCGGTCAGCCATGGCGGCTGGGCGGGGTACACCCAGTAGCCCACGAAGGCGCCGAGCGTGAGCGCGACGGTCAGCGCCGCGTAGCGCCGGAAGCGGGGCCGCGAGAGGCGCCAGAGCACCGCGGCGGTGATCCACACGACGAAGAAGTGCGTCATGTAGACCGCCCAGACGCCGTAGTCGTACCAGTGCGGATGACCGGGGCTCCACAGGTGGTCCTGGAGCCAGACCGTCGGGATCGCTCCCCCCGCCAGCGCCTTGTCCACCGCGACCTGCGCCGCCACGTGGGCCTGCTCCGGCGCGACTCCCACCGCGCCGCGCAGGAAGTCGTAGACCACGAGCAGGCCGAAGAAGGGCAGCCACTCGAGCAGCATCACGCCCCAGCTGCGCCACGCGGCCACGCTGAACGCGGCCATCCCCAGCGCGAGCCAGAGGAAGAGCTGGTCGCGTGCGACCGGCAGTCCCCATCGGTCCACGACGACGGCCAGCGCGACGACGTAGACCACCGGCACGCCCACCGTGAGCGCGCGGGGCGGAAGGCGCCGCGGCGGGGCCGGCGCGTGGAGCGGGAGGACGCCCTCGTCCTCGGTGCTCGCGGTCGCTACCGCGGGTCGACGCACGGTCGCCGAGTCTAGATCGGCCCGCCGGTCACGAGCGCCAGCGCGAACCCGTCGTGGCCCTTGACGCCGACGGTCTGGATGGCGGTCGCGCTGACGCGCGGCTCGGCCCCGAGGCGCTCGTGGAACCTCGAGGATCGCTCGCGCGCCGCGAAAGCGCGCCAGCAGCTCGAGCAGCTTGCCCTGGAGCGCCGAGACGTCGTGGGGCGGCAGGCCGGCGGCGGCGCTGGCCGCCAGAGCGGCGTCCAGCGCCGGATCGCGCGCGACGAGCAGGTCGACCAGGTAGCGGTCGACCGCGCCCCACTGGTGCTCAGCGGTCAGCGCGTGACGTTGTCCGCGGCGGTCAGCGCTTGACGGCGTCCTTCAGCTTGCTGCCGGCCGAGAACCGCGGGGCCTTGGTGGCGGCGATGTACATCCGCTCGCCGGTGGCCGGGTTGACGCCCTCGCGGGCGCTGCGGTCCGCCACGGAGAACTTGCCGAAGCCCGTGATGGTGATCTCCTGGCCGGCGGCCAAGCCGTCCTCGATGGCCGCGATGGTGGCACTGAGCGCCTCGCCGGCCTGGTCCCTGCTCAGACCAGCGCGCTGCGCGATCTGCTCGACCAGCTCGCTTTTGTTCACAGACCCTTCTCCCTGAGTTCGACGACAGAGCAGGGCGAGACGCTACGGGCAGCGTCGGTCGGAATCAGAGCAGCGCGGCCAGCTCGCGCAGGAAGCGCGCGTTCTGCTCGCGCGTGCCGTAGGTCACGCGCAGGGCGCCGGCGCGCCCCAGCGCGCTGCCGGCGCGCACGAGCACGCCGTGCTCGGCCAGCCCGCGCACGACGCCCCCCTCGACCTCGGCCGCATCCTCGCCCTCGGGCACGGGCAGCCCGAACCAGCAGAAGTTGGCCTGCGAATCGGCCGGCTCGAGGCCCAGGTCGCGCAGACCGTCCTCCATCTCGACGCGGGCGACGATCGTGCGCTCGACGCGGGCGTTGACCTCGTCCTGATGGCGCAGCGCCTCGATCGCCGCCGCCTGGGCGGCCGCGTTGCAGTAGAAGGGCTGGCGAACCTGGTTGACGGCGGTGACCAGCTCCTCGGAGCCGCACAGCCCGAAGCCCACGCGCAACCCGCACAGCCCGTGCACCTTCGAGAAGGTCCGCAGGAGCACGAGGTTGGGATGGCGCGCCAGCAGGTCCAGCGTGCTGTCGGGGTCGTCGAGCGTGTTGAACTCGCAGTAGGCCTCGTCGACGATCACGCACACGTGCCGCGGCACGCGCTCCAGGAAGGCGGCGACCGCCGCGGAGCGCACGGCCGTCGAGGTCGGGTTGTTGGGGTTGCAGACGATGACGAGCCGCGTGGCGACGGTGATCTCGGTGGCCATCGCGTCGAGGTCGTGCTCGTCGCGCTCGTTGAGCGGCACCGTGACGGCGGTGGCGCCGGAGGCCGCCGACAGGTGCGGATAGACGCTGAAGGACGGCCACGCGTAGACGAGCTCGGCCCCGGGCTCGAGCAGCGCCTCGCCGGCCGCGAGCAGGATGTCGCACGACCCGTTGCCGATCGCGATGCACTCGCTGGGGACGCCGTAGCGGTCGCTCAACGCCCGCCGCAGACGGGCATTGGTGGGATCGGGGTAGCGGTTGAGGCCGCCGAGCGTGCGCGTGACCGCCTCGACCACCGCGGGCAGCGGCGGCTCCGGGGACTCGTTCGACGCGAGCATCGCCACGTCCTCGGGCAGCGCGTACGCGCCGGCGGCCGGATAGACGGGAATGCGCTGGACGCGCTCGGAGAACTCCAGGGCCATGGGCCTATTGTGCCGCGTCGAGGTCGGCCCGCAGCGCGCGGGCGGCGCCCAGGTAGACGTGCTGGGCGTGGTGGTCGTCGGCGGCGTAGTAGTGGATGAGCACGCGGATGACGCGGCCCAGGGCGCCGGGCACCGGCACCTCGCGGGCACACAGCAGCGGGACGCGGTCGAAGCCGAGGTCGCGCGCGGCGACCGCGGGGAACTGCGCGTCGAGGTCCTGGGTGAGCGTGAAGATGCAGCTCACGACGTCGTCGGGGCCGATCTCGTTGCGGGCCATGATCTCCCGCATGAGCTGCTCCGTGGCGGCGAGGATCGCGGTCGACTCGTTGGCATCCACCGTCGTGGCGCCGCGCAGGGCGAAGAGGCGCATGGAGGCGGCATCATGCCAGCGATGCGCCCGCTCGCCGTCGCCGCGGTCGTCGGCCTCGCCGTTCTCGCGCTCCTCTGCCTCGCCGGCTGTGGGGGCGGCGAGAAGCTCGCCGCGCCTCCCCCGGCGGCGCCGCGCCAGCTCACGGTAACCAGCCCTGACTTCGGCGCGAACGGCTCGATCCCGCAGCGCTTCACGTGCGACGGCGACGACGCGCGCCCCGCGCTGCGCTTCGCGGGCGTGCCGGACGGCGCCGCCGAGCTGGCGCTCCTCGTCGTCGACCCCGACGCGGGCGGGTTCGTGCACTGGACCGCCTTCGGGCTCTCCCCCTCGACCCGTGCGCTGGCGCAATCGGGCCTGCCTGCCGGCGCGCGTGAGGGCGAGAACTCGGACGGCGGCCGCGGGTGGACGTCACCGTGCCCGCCGAGCGGCACGCATCGCTACGAGTTCCGCCTCTACTGGCTCAAGCGCGCCAGCGGCCTGCAGGCGGGGGCGAAGCCCGAGGCGGTCGCCGCCGCGGTGCGCGAGCGCGCGGGCGGCAGCGGCGTGCTGGTGGGGCGCTATCAGCGGCGCTGAGCAGCGTCGCGGAGGCGCTGCACCTCGGCGGCGGTGAGGCGCCGGTGGCGGCCGGGCGCGAGCTCGCCGAGGCGCAACGGGCCGAAGGCGACCCGCCGCAGGCTCACGACGCGGTGCCCGACGGCCTCGAGCATCCGCCTGACCTGGCGCTTGCGTCCCTCGTGGATGGTGAGCTCCAGCTCGTGGGCGCTCAGACGGCGCACGCGAGCGGGCGCCGTGCGCCCGTCCTCGAGCTCGACGCCTTCGCGCAGCGCGCGCAGCGCCCGCTCCTCGAGCCGCCCCTCGACGCGCGCGCGGTAGGTCTTGGGCACTTCGAAGCTCGGGTGCGTCAGCGTGTGCGCCAGCTCGCCATCGTTCGTGAGCAGGATCAGGCCCGTGGTGTCGGCGTCGAGGCGGCCGACCGGGTACAGGCGCTGCGCCGCCGGAACGAGGTCGACGACCGTGCGCCGGCCGTGGGTGTCGCTGGCGGTCGAGACCACGCCGGCCGGCTTGTGCACCGCGTAGACGACGTGCCGCTCCGCGCCGCGCACCGCCTCGCCGTCCACCGCGATCGCCTCCTGCCCGGTGACGTCGCGCGCCGGATCGGTGACCACGGCGCCGTCGACCGTCACCCGGCCCTCGGCCACGAGCGCCTCGGCCGCTCGGCGCGAGGCGACGCCCGCGTGAGCGAGGTGCTTGGCGAGGCGCATGGCCCCGACGCTACCGTGTCGGCGATGGATCTCGAGCTCCTCTCCGAGCGCCTCGACGCCGCGGGCCAGCCGCGCTTTCGCACCGGTCAGGTGTGGGCGTGGGCGGCGCGCGGCGCCGGCGGCTACGACGAGATGACCGACCTGCCCGCGGCGCTGCGCGCGCGGCTGAGCGACGAGGTGCCGTTCTCGTCGCTGACGCTCGCGCACGAGGCGCGCGCCCGCGACGGCACGGTCAAGGCGCTCTTCCACACGCACGACGGGCGACCCGTCGAGGCCGTCCTCATGCGCTACAAGGGGGCGAAGCCTCCGCGCGGAGCCGAAGGCGGCGCGGTGACGCGGCGCTCGCTCTGCCTCTCCTCCCAGTCCGGCTGCCCGCTGACGTGCACGTTCTGCGCCACCGGCCAGATGAAGTTCGGCCGCAACCTGACCGCGAGCGAGATCCTCGACCAGGCGCTGCACTTCCGCCGCCTGGACGCAGTCGACCACGCCGTCTTCATGGGCATGGGCGAGCCGATGATGAACCTGCCCAACGTGCTGGCCGCCTGCGAGCGCCTGCCCGACCTCGGCATCACCCACCGTCGCACGGCGATCTCGACGGTCGGCTGGATCCCGGGCATCGACGCCCTCGCCCAGCAGTCCATGCCCATCCGTCTGGCCCTCTCGCTGCACGCGGCCGACGAGGCGCTGCGCTCGGAGATCATGCCCGTCAACGACCGCTACCCGCTGGCCGACGTCCTGGCCGCGTGCCGGCGCTTCTACGAGGCCAAGCGCCGGATGGTCTTCGTCGAGTACGTGATGCTCGCCGGCGTCAACGATCGCTACGAGCAGGCGCTCGCGCTCGCGCGGGTCCTCGATCCCAAGATGTTCAAGGTCAACCTCATCCCCTACAACCCGACCGGGATGTACGAGGGCTCGGGACGCGAGGCCATCGCCGCCTTCAAGGCGGTCCTCGAGGAGCACGGCCTCCACGCCACCGTGCGGCTCACGCGCGGGCGCGACATCGACGCCGCCTGCGGGCAGCTGGCGGCGAGGGCATGAGGCTGCATGCGCTCCTCGTGCCTTTCCTAGAGCGCGTCGGCGCGTAGGAGCGCGTGCACGCGCCCGAGGCGCAGGCGCACGTCCGCGTTGAGGTCGTCGACCACGATCGACATGCCGACGAGCGTCGCGCCGGTCTGGTGGATCAGGGCGCGGGCGGCCAGTGCCTGCGCGCCGGTCTCGAACCAGTCGTCGACGAGGACCACGCGGTCGTCGGGCCCCATCGCGCCGCGCTGCACGCGCAGGGCGTGCTTGCGGCCCTGCCAGTCCGGCTCGGTCTCGAGCTGCGCGACCTGGCCGGGCAGCCAGCCGGCCTCCTTGCGCACGGCGACGAAGCCGGCGCCCGTGTGCGCCGCCATCGCGCCGCCCAGCACGAACCCGCGCGCCTCGAGGCCCGCGATCTTCGTGTAGCGCTCGCCCCGGAACGGGACGGCCAGCGCGGCGACGGTACGGGCGAAGAGCTCGCGATCGGCGAACGCGCGCCAGATGTCGGAGCGCCCGTCGCCGCCTTCGCGGATACGCTCGGCCAGGTCCTCGGCGAGCGTGCCCATCGCGCCTCAGCTCGCGTCGGAGGCCGTGGTCGCGGGTTGCGCCACCGGCCCAGTGCCCGACCGCGCCTCGCCCGCCTTGAGCAGCCGCTCGCGCAGGTCGGCCTCCTCGTCGGGCGTGGGGTCCCACTGCGTGGGATCGGGAAGATCGTCGAGCGAGGCGAGGCCGAACAGCTTGAGGAACAGCGGCGTGCTGCGGTACAGCACCGCGCCGAACTGCGAGCGTCCGCCCTCCTCGATGAGCCCGCGCTCGAGCAGGGTGGCGGTCGCCGAGTCGGCGCTCACGCCGCGTATGCGCGTGATCTCCGGGCGCGAGACGGGCTGCAGGTAGGCGACGATGGCCAGCGTCTCGGCCTGTGCCGGGGTCAGCGGCGGCGTCCGCGGCTTGGCCAGCAGCCGCCGCGCGGCGGGCTCGGTCTCGGGCGCGGTCGCGATCGTGAACCCTCCCGCCAGCTCGCGCAGGACCAGACCGCGCGCGCCGGGCGCGTAGGCCGAGCGCAGCTCGTCCAGCGCGGCCCCGAGCTCGTCGCCGTCGCATTGCGCCGCCTCCGCCAGATCGGCGGCGCTGACGGGCTCGCTGGAGAGGAAGAGCAGCGCTTCGAGCGTGCGGGCGAGTGGCGTCATCCGGTCATCCCCGTGCGGACCCCCTCGGTCCCGGGCGCCGCGCCGGCCTTGGCCGAGATCGCGATGTCGCCGAACGCCTGGTCCTGCCGCCAGCTGACCTCGCCCTGCTTGTAGAGCTCGAGCAGCGCGAACAGGGTGACGGCCACCGTGACGCGGTCGGCGCCGCGCACGGCCTCGTCGAACGAGCACTGGCCGCCGCGGAGCAGCGCCCGCAGGTGGGCCAGGCGCTCGGCGACCGTGACCCGAGGCGTGGTGAGGTGGTCGAGGCTCAGCGGCGGGGGCATGCGCAGCAGCTCCCCGATCGCCTCGCCCAGCTGCTGCGGCGCGTAGACCGCCGCGGCGTCGTCGTAGGTGACGCGGCGCAGGCCCGCCGGCAGCGGCGCCGAGCGGAAGCGGTGGCCCTCCTCGTCGGCGAGGCGGGCCGCCAGGTGCTCGGCGGCGCGCCGGTAGCGCCGCGCCTCGAGCATCCGCGCCAGAAGCTCCTCGGCCGCCTCGCCGGGCTCGAGCTCGAAGAGCTCGTCGTCCTCGCGGGGCAGCATGAGCCGCGACTTGAGCTCCAGCAGCGCGGCGATGAGCACGAGGAACTCGGTGGCCACCTCGAGGTCGAGCTCGCCGCGGCCCTCGAGGAAGTCGAGGTAGGTCACCACCACGTCGGCCAGCTCGATCTCGAGCAGGTCGACCTCCTCGCGCAGGACGAGGGTCAGCAGCAGGTCGAACGGCCCGGAGAAGACCTCCAGGTCGAGCTCGAGGTCGGCGATCACCGCTGGCGCCACGCGCGACAAGGTAGCGAGGGACTCGGTCGGTCAGCCTCGCCGATAGTCGCGGGCGGCGAAGAGCGTGGCCGCGTAGGCGCCGGCCAGCAGCAGGTAGGGCAGCGCGTCGCCTGTCGCCTGAGCAAGGGCGCCGCCGCCCGCGGCGCCCACGGTGAAGCCCATCGCCCACGACAGGTTGAAGAGGGCGAAGGCGTAGGCGCTGTCGAGGCCGATCCGGTCGGCGCCGCTGGTCATCAGCAGGCCGGCCGGCACCCACAGCACGCCGAGGAGGCCGGCGACCACGACGACGACGACCGCCAGCAGCCACGCGCTGTCCGGGAGATGCACGATCGCCAGCGCGATCGCCCCGATGGCCAGGCCGGCCCGCGCGACGGGAAGCGCCCCGAGCCGGTCGGCGGCCCGCCCCGCCGAGGGCGAGACGATCGCCTCCGTCCCGGCGGCGGCGAAGAACGTCGCCCCCAGCGCAAGGCTCGTGGCGCCGAGAGCATCCAGCCGCAGCGGCGCGAGCACGTCCAGGACGCCGAAGGCCGCCGCCGGCAGGGCGGTCAGCCACATGCCGGTGACCATCGACCGTTCGCGCAGGGCCGCGGGGGGCGCGGTCAGCACCTCCGACACCGGTCGCGCCGGCATCGTCCATGCCCAGGCGGCAAGCGCCAGCCCGAGCACGACCGTGGTCGAGAACGCCGCCTCGCGACCGATGGCGGTGGCCAGCGCGCCGAGGGCCGGCCCCAGCTGGACGCCGAAGATCGCCACGGCCAGCACGCCGCCGATCACCTCGCCGCGGCGCTCGCGGGGCGCCTCGCCCGCCAGCCACGCCATCCCGGCGGCCCATGAGCACGCGCCGCCCACGCCCTGCAGGAAGCGCGCGCCGTCGAGCACGGCGAGCGAGTCACCGAACGCGAAGGTCAGTCCGCTCGCGGCCATGAGGAGCACGCCCAGGACCACGGTGGCCTTGACCCCCACCCGCGCGGCCAGCCACCCGCCCGGCAGCGAGCCGACGAGCGTCCCCGCCGCGTAGGCGCCGGCCAGCACGCCGGCGCCGTGCTTGCCGAAGCCGAGGTCGTCGGCCAGGCGCGGCAGCAGCGGCGTGATCGCCGCGTAGAACATCGTGTCGACGAGGACGATCGCGCCGACGAGCAGGGCCAGGCGGCGCACCTCAGGCGGACGGTGCGAAGCCCATCGCCGCGCGGACGTCGGACAGCGTCTCGCGCGCCATGGCGCGCGCCTTCTCCGCGCCCTCCACGAGGATCGCCTCGAGCCGCTTCTCATCGCCGCGCAGCTCGGCGTAGCGCTCGCGCACCGGCGCGAGCATCTCGACCACGGCCTGGGCCGTCGCCGCCTTCAGGTCGCCGTAGCCGCGGGCCGCGCGCATCTCCTCCTCGACGGCCTCGGGGCTCGTCCCGCGCGCGATGGCCAGGATGTCGATGAGGTTGGTCACGCCCGGCTTGTCGGGCGCGCGCACGATCTCGCTGCCGGAGTCCGTCACCGCCCGCTTGATCTTGCGCTCCACGATCGCCGGCTCGTCGAGGACCAGCACCGTGCCCTCGGGCGTGCCGCCCGTGGTCGACATCTTGTTGGCCGGCTCCTGGAGGTCCATGATCCGCGCCCCCACCTCCGGTATGCGGGGCTCGGGCACGACGAGGATGTCCTCGCCGAAGCGCGCGTTGAAGCGCCGCGCGATGTCGCGCATGAGCTCGAGGTGCTCGCGCTGGTCCTCGCCCACCGGGACCTCGTGGGCGCGGTAGGCCAGGACGTCGGCGGCCTGGAGCACCGGGTAGAAGAGCAGCGCGGCCGACACCAGCTCGCGCTGCGCCACGGACTTGTCGCGGAACTGGTGCATCCGGTTGAGCTCGCCCACGGCGGTCACCGACGACAGCAGCCAGCACAGCTCGGTGTGCTGGTGGACGTCGCTCTGGCGAAAGAGCACGCACCGATCGGGATCGAGGCCGGCGGCGATGAGCACGGCCGTCGTGTCGTAGACGCGCTCGCGAAGGTCGGCCGGGTCGTACGCGACGGAGATCGCGTGGAGGTCGACGATGCAGTAGATCGCCGGATCGCCGCGGTCCTGGCCCTCGATGTACTGGCGGATGGCGCCGATGTAGTTGCCGAGGTGCTTGCTGCCGGTGGGTTGGATGCCGGAGAAGATGCGCACGCCGGGCACGGTATCCGCAGCTCGCTCCGGGGCGCCGGCCGGCGCACAGAAAGAAGCGGAAGCGCCGCTCCGGCGAGCCTTCGAGCGCCTGGGGGGCGAGGACGTCGAAGGCGCCGGAGCGGGCTCCCGCTCTCAAGCCGGCCTGGGGGGGCGAAACGGCCGGGTCGCAATCGCGACGCCCCCCCTATGCCCCGCGATCGGCCATTTCAATCTCACGTTCGGGCCGTCTGCACGCGGTGGGTAGCCAGAGGCGGCACGCGGCCCTCGGACACCCGTCCAGCCGCCCCGCTCAGAGCGGCTGACGGATGATCGGGTGCTTGGCCGCGCGGGCCTCGTCGAGGCGGCGCACCGGCGTCGTGTACGGCGCCTCGCGGGCGATCTGCGGGTCGTCGCGCGCCTCGCGCAGGATGTCGGCGATCGCCTCGGCGAAGGCGTCGAGCGTCTCGCGGGTCTCTGTCTCCGTGGGCTCGATCAGCAGCGCCTCGTCGACGAGCAACGGGAAGTAGACCGTCGGCGGGTGAAAGCCGTGGTCAAGCAGGCGCTTGGCAAGGTCGAGCGTGCGGATCTGCAGATCGCGCTTCATCGGCGCGCCGGAGAGCACGAACTCGTGCATACACAGCTGGCCGAAGGCCAGCGGCAGCATCTCCGCCACGCCGAGCGAGCGCAGTCGCGCGAGCAGGTAGTTGGCGTTGAGCACCGCGGTCTCGCTGGCGTCGCGCAAGCCCTCCGCCCCGAGGGAGCGGATGTAGGCGTATGAGCGCACGAAGCAGCCGTAGTTGCCCTGGAAGCCGCGCAGCTTGCCGATCGACTTCGGACGGTCGTCATCGAGGTCGAAGCTGCCGTCGCGGCCACGCACGATGACCGGGCGCGGCAGGAACGGCTCGATGCGGTCGGCGACTGCGATCGGTCCCGAGCCGGGGCCGCCGCCGCCGTGGGGCTGGGTGAAGGACTTGTGCAGGTTGAAGTGCACGATGTCGAAGCCCATGTCGCCGGGCCGCGAGATGCCCATGACTGCGTTGAGGTTGGCGCCGTCGTAGTAGAGCGTCGCCCCCACTCCGTGGACGATCCCGGCGATCTCCTCGATGTTGTGGTCGAAGACGCCCAGCGTGTTCGGGTTGGTGAGCATCAGGCACGCGACGTCCTCATCGGCCTTGGCCCGCAGGTCGTCGAGGTCGATGCCGCCGTCGGCGTTGGTGCCGAGCTTGACCACCTCGTAGCCGGCCATCGTCACGGTCGCGGGGTTCGTGCCGTGCGCGGTGTCGGGCGTGAGGACCTTCGTGCGCGTGTCGCCGCGGTCCGCGTGGAAGGCGCGGGTGAGCAGGACGCCGGCAAGCTCGCCGTGCGACCCTGCGCTGGGCTGCAGTGAGACGTGCGGCAACCCCGCGATCTCGCCCAACGCCCGCTCGAGGTTCCACATCAGCTCGAGCGCGCCCTGCGCCCGCGCCGGCGACTGCAGCGGGTGCAGCCGCGCGTGGCCCGGCAGCGCTGCGACCCGCTCGTGCAGCCGCGGGTTGTGCTTCATGGTGCACGAGCCGAGCGGATAGAAGCCCGAGTCGAGGTCGAAGTTGCGCTTGGAGAGGTTGACGTAGTGGCGCACGAGCTCGGGCTCCGACACCTCGGGCAGCCGCGGCTCCTGCGCGCGCCGGAAGGCCTCGGGCAGAAGCCCGTCGACCTGCGGCACGTCGAGCTCCGGGCAGCTGAACGCGCGCCGGCCGGCAGCGCCCTTCTCGAAGATCGTCAGCGTCTCGGACGTCATGCGTGCACACCGGCCGGATGGCGCTCGGCGGCGACCGCGGCGCCGAGGATGTCGGCGAGCCGGTCGATGTCGGCCTTCGAGCGCTGCTCGGTGATCGCGACGAGCAGGCCGTCGGCGTACTCGTCGTACTCGCGGCCCAGGGCGAACCCCGGGTTGATCCCCGCGTCCTGGCAGCGGGCGATGACCTTCTCGACCGGTGCGTCCACACGCAGGGCGAACTCGCGGACCACCGGCTGCTCGTGGAGCGCCTCGACGCCGTCGATCGATGTCAGCGCGGTGCGCGCGTAGTTCGTGCGCTGCAGGAGCAGCTCGCCGAGCTCGACGAGGCCGCGGCGGCCCAGCCACGAAAGGTAGACCACGCCCGCCAGCGCGTTGAGCGCCTGCGCGGTGCAGATGTTCGAGGTCGCCTTCTCGCGGCGGATGTGCTGCTCGCGGGTCTGCAGGGTCAGCACGAAGCCGCGCTTGCCGTCGACGTCGCGGGTCTCGCCGGCGATGCGGCCCGGCATCCGTCGGAGGTACGCCTCGGTGGCGGCGAAGAAGCCGAACGACGGGCCGCCGAAGTCCAGGCGGTTTCCCAGCGACTGGCCCTCCCCCACCGCGACGTCGACGCCGCACTCGCCCGGCGGCTTGAGGACGCCCAGCGGGATGGGGTCGTAGGAGCCGACGACGACGGCCGGCGAATCCTTCGCGGCCTGGGCCAGCGCGGCCGCGTCCTCGACCGCGCCCAGGAAGTTCGGCTGGGCGAAGATCACCGCGCCGGTGTCCTCGTCGATCGCGGCCGCCCACGCGTCCGGATCTGTCACCCCGTCGCGCAGCCCGACCTCGACGACCTCGCCCCCGTAGGCCGCGGCGGTGGTCCGCAGCGCGGCGCGGGCGTCCGGATGCACGCCGCGCGACACCACGACCTTCGGCCGGCCGTTGGCGATCTTCGCCAGGTACGCCGCCGCCGCGACCGCGCTGGGGCCCTCGTAGACGCTGGCGTTCGAGACCGGCAGCGCGGTGAGCTCGCTGATGGCGGTCTGGTACTCGAACATCACCTGCAGCCCGCCCTGCGAGATCTCGGGCTGGTAGGGCGTATACGGCGTCAGGAACTCCGAGCGCTCCATCAGCATGTCGATCACGGCCGGGACGTAGTGGTCGTACATGCCGGCGCCGAGGAAGGTCAGCTCGTCCTCGGCGCTCGTGTTGCGGTTGGCGAGGGCGCGCAGGTGCGCGTAGACCTCGTGCTCGGGCATGCCCGCGGGCAGGTCGAGCGGGCGCTGGAGCCGCACCGCGGCGGGGATCTGGCGCTCGAACAGCTCCTGCAGCGAGCCGACGCCGATCTCGTCGAGCATCGCCCGCAGGTCGTCGGCGGTTGTCGACGTGTACCTGCTCACCTACGACAGACTCGCGGTGTAGGCAGCCGCGTCCATGAGACTTTCCTTCTCGCCTTCGTCCGAGAGCTTGACCCGCACGAGCCAGCCCTCGCCGTAGGGGTCGTCGTTGATCGTCTCGGGCTTCTCGGCCAGGGCGACGTTGACCTCGGCGATCTCGCCCGACAGGGGAGCGATGACGTCGGAGACCGCCTTGACCGACTCGACCTCCGCGTACGGCTCGTCCTTGCTCACCAGGGTCCCGACCTCGGGCGGGTCGATGAACACGACCTCCCCCAGCGCGTCCTGGGCGAACCACGTGATGCCAAACGTGGCGGTGTCGCCGTCGAGGCGAACCCAGTCGTGCTCGGGGTGGTAGAGCAGGTCGTCGGGGTAGCTGGCGTCAGCCATCGTTCTCCTTGCGGTAGAGCGGCTTGGTGCCGACCACGGCGGTGCGGATCTTGCCGCGCACGTCGATCTGAAGCTCGGTGCCGGGCTCGGCGCGCGCCGTCGGGACGTAGGCCATGCCGATCCCGACCTCCAGGCACGGCGACAACGTGCCGCTCGTGACCTCGCCGCCGCCGACCACGGGATTGCCCTGGCGCGCGATGCCGGGGCCGCTGAGGGTGAAGGGCACGAGCTTCTCGTCGGGCCCGGCGTCGCGCACTGCACGGACCGCGTCCGAGCCGACGAAGCCGGTGTCCTCCTTGCAGCACCAGCCCAGCCCGGCCTCGATCGGGCCGCGCTCCTCCATGAGGTCGTTGCCGTAGAGGTGAAAGCAGACCTCCAGGCGCAGGGTGTCGCGGGCGGCCAGGCCGCATGGCGTCGCGCCCCGGCGTACCAGCTCGTCCCAGAGCACGCCCGCATCGCCGGGCTCGCAGAGGATCTCGACGCCCGCCTCGCCCGTGTACCCCGTGCCGCACACGAGGGCCGGGCGGCCGACGAGCGTCCGGCGGGCCACGGTGAAGCGGGCGGGCAGCGGCGCGTCGGCCAGCGCCTGGGCGACCTCGTGGGCGCGCGGCCCCTGCACGGCGAGCATGGCATAGCGGTCGTGCCCGTCCGTCACCTCGGCTTCCAGCTCCGAGCCGTGGGATTGGAACCACGCGAGGTCCTTCTCGTGATTGGCCGCGTTGGTGACGGTCAGGAAGCGATCGGGCGCCAGGCGATACGTGAACAGGTCGTCGAGCACGCCGCCATCCTCGCGGCACAGCACGGAGTACTGCGCCCCGCCGACCTGGAGCTTGTCGACATCGTTGGAGAGCAGCCGCTGGAGCCGCTCGGCAGCCTGCGGCCCCGTGGTCTCGATCTCGCCCATGTGCGAGACGTCGAACACGCCGCAGGCCGTACGCACCGCGATGTGCTCGTCGCGAATTCCCTCGTATTGGACGGGCATCTCCCACCCCGCGAAGGCCACGAGCCTCGCGCCCGCGTCGAGATGGCGATCGAACAGAGAGGTCCGCTTGAGCGTCTGCGAAGAGGAGGCGGCGGCCACCGACCCGGACAGTAGCAACGCGACGGGTCGCTCCTCGGGCCGGGCCGGGCCACGGATCGCGCACCGCGCGCGGGGGTTCAGGAGTCCTGCGTGCGCTTGCTCGGGTAGACGTGGACCAGCAGATCGTGAAGGAGCTGGTCGCGATCGTCCTCATTGGACTCGGTCAGCGCCTCGAGGTGCTGTGCCAGGTCCTCAGCGGTCATCTCGGGCACGATGTTTCCCCCGGGCTGCTCGAAGTCCATGCCCGAGCTTACGGCGGCAGGCGCCGTGAGTTGACCGGACATCCGGCCAGTCGCGCTCCAAAACTGGGGATGTTCGCGTTCGTCCGCTAACGCAGCGCGGCGCTGCGAGGCGACGACGATTCAGCGATCCCGCAGGAACGGCGGGATGTCGATGTCGTCGTCGGAGATCTCCAGCGACGAGCGCTCGCGCTCTCCCACGCGCGGGCTGCGGTCGCGGCGGCTGGCGCGATCGCGGGTCTCCTCGCGCGCGGTGCGTGGCCGGGCGCGTCCGTGATCGAAGCCGGTGGCGATGACGGTCACGCGGACCTCGTCGCCGATCTGCTCGTCGATCACCGATCCGAAGATGATGTTGGCCGTCGTGTCGGCCGCGCTCTGGACGACCTCGGCCGCCTCGTTGATCTCGAACAGGCCGATGTCGTGGCCGCCGGTGATGTTGAGCAGGATGCCGGTGGCGCCCTCGACCGACTCCTCGAGCAGCGGGCTGGCGATCGCCTGCTTGGCCGCCTCCACCGCGCGGTTCTCGCCGCCGGCCTGGCCGATGCCCATGAGCGCCGAGCCGGCGTCGGACATGATCGTGCGCACGTCGGCGAAGTCGAGGTTGATCAGCCCGGGGATGGTGATGAGGTCGGTGATGCCCTGGACGCCCTGGCGCAGGACGTTGTCGGCCTCGCGGAAGGCCTCGAGGATCGTCGTGCGACGCTCGACGATGTTCAGCAGCTTCTCGTTGGGGATGACGATGAGGGTGTCGACGACGTCGCGTAGGCGCCCGATGCCCTCGTCGGCCTGGCGCATGCGCTGCGAGCCCTCGAAGTCGAACGGCTTGGTCACCACGGCGACGGTGAGCGCGCCGATCTCGTTCTTGGCGATCTCGGCGATGACCGGAGCGGCGCCGGTGCCGGTGCCGCCGCCCTCGCCGGCGGTCACGAAGACCATGTCGGCGCCCTTCAGCGCCTCCTTGATGTCGTCGCGCGACTCCGCGGCGGCGCCGAAGCCGACCTCGGGGTTGGCGCCGGCGCCGAGGCCCTTGGTCAGGTCGTGCCCGATGTTGAGCTTGATGTCGGCGTCGCACATCTGCAGCGCCTGGGCATCGGTGTTGGCCGCGATGAACTCGACGCCGCGAAGACCCGCGTCGACCATGCGGTTGACCGCGTTGGTCCCCCCGCCGCCGACGCCGACGACCTTGATGACCGCGAGATAGCTGCCGCTGCTTTCCATGGGTTCCGACCGAGCCTCGATCTAACGTTTAGGGTTTTGCGCGCCCCGGTCGTGCCTCTGCGCGCTTGCACGGTATGCACGGGCATCGAGCCGTGTCAACGCACAGTCTACGGCAGCAAGGTTCCTTGCAGTTTCCGGAACCCTCAAGTTGTGCGGGAGATGTGTGCTCGAGGCAACCCTCGACCACAAGTCGAGGGTCAGGTCATGGCTGGGCGGCGGGGGTCGGCGGTGGGACGGACTGAGCGCCGGCCTGCCCCGCCGGCTGGGGCGGCGCGGGCGCCGGCGCCTCGAGGCCGCCGGCGGCGGGACGCTCGGGCAGGCGCAGGTCGAGGTAGCTGGCGCCGGCCGAGCTGCGGCTGGCGAGGACCACCGTGGCGGCCCTCCACTTGGCGCTGAGCCGCTCACCGCCGCCGAAGTAGAGCACCGGCCCGTCCTGCAACGGCGCGGTGAGCCCGCGCGGCCCCAGGTACACGCGGCGCACCTTGGCGCGCAGCGCGGGCGGCGCTGCGGCCAGCAGCGCGACCGCGCGGACGGCGCGGCGGTCGGTGATCGCGTCGCCGCCGGGCGAGACCGGCACGTCGATCACCGGGAGGCCGGCGGTGGCGCTGTCTCGCAACAGCGTGCCGTCGGCGGCCACCGCCACCCGGCCGGAGCCCGCGGCGATCGCGCCCACGGCGACATGCTCGTGCACGACGATCCGCAGGCGGTGCGGGAAGTCCGGGTGGGCGTCGACGGCGATGACCGCGGGGAAGGGCTCGACGGCGGTGGCGAGCTGGCCGTTGCGGACGTGGAGCGTCGTCATGTCGCGCGCCGCGTCCTCGAGGGCCGCGCGGACGCGTGGCGCGTCCGTGCCGCTGACGCCGCTCACGCTGACCTGGCGCACCGCGACGAGGCTCGAGTCGCGCAGCCACAGCCAGCCACCAGCGAGCACGGCGAGCACCGCCGCGCAGGCGCCGATGCCCCGGGCGGGCAGGCGGCGTGCGAGCGACGGCGAAGGCAGGGCCATCCACCTGCAGGGTTCGACGCCGCCCCTCGGATCCCTACGCTGGTGCGCCGTGAATCTCAGCGAGCTCACCACCCTGCGCCTCGGCGGCCCGGCCGCACGCTACCTCGAGGCCGACACGGAGGAGGCCGTGGTGGAGGCGGTCCGCGCCGCCGATCGGGAGGGCGAGCCCCTGCTCGTGCTGGCCGGCGGCTCCAACGTCGTCGTCGCCGACGAGGGCTTCCCCGGCACCGTGCTGCGGATCGCCACGCGCGGTGTGCAGCGCGAGGGGGCGACGCGCGGCGCCGGAGGCGACGGCGCCACGCTCGAGATAGCGGCGGGCGAGCCCTGGGATCCGCTCGTCGCCGACTGCGTCGCCGGCAAGCTGGCCGGCGTCGAGTGCCTGGCCGGGATTCCCGGCTCGGTCGGGGCGACCCCGATCCAGAACGTGGGGGCCTACGGCCAGGAGGTGGCCGAGACGATCGTCGCCGTCCGCGTGCTCGACCGCCTGCGCGGGACGGTCGAGGAGCTCGACCCAGCGGCGTGCGCCTTCACCTACCGCTCCAGCGCGCTCAAGCGCCACCCCGGGCGCTGGGTGGTGCTCGCCGTGCGCCTGCGGCTCCAGGCCTCGGTCGTCTCGGGGGCGATCCGCTACGCCGAGCTCGCGCGGGCGCTCGGCATCGAGGTCGGCGACCGTGCCCCGCTCGGCGAGGTGCGCGACGCCGTCCTCGCGCTGCGGCGCGCCAAGGGCATGGTCCTCGACCCCGCGGATCCCGACACGGTCTCGGCCGGGTCGTTCTTCACCAACCCGGTGCTCGAGGCGGAGGCGTTCGCGGCCCTGGAGGCCCGCGCGGCCGAGCGCCTGGGGTCCGGCGCGAGCCCCCCGGCGTGGCCCGACGAGGGGCGGCGCGTGAAGACGTCGGCGGCCTGGCTCATCGAGCGCGCGGGCTTTCGTCGCGGCCAGGGCGATCCGAACGGCATCGCCATCTCCTCCAAGCACACGCTGGCGCTCACCAATCGCGGGGCGGGCACGACGGCGCAGGTCGTCGCGCTGGCGCGCGAGATCGCCGGCGGCGTGCGCGACGCCTTCGGCGTGGAGCTGACGCCCGAGCCCGTCCTCGTGGGCCACGAGTGGTAGCGAGGCTCACGAGCCGCCGGTGAACACCTGGAGGCGCTCGCGCGTGGGCTCGCGCAGGCCCTCGAAGCGCAGCGCATAGACCCCGTGGCCCTCCTGGCGCAGGACACGGGCGCGCCCGTCGACGCTGCCGGCGCCCGTCAGCGGGAGGTCGAAGTCGAGGACCTCGTCGATGGCCAGCGGGCGCTTCGTCGCCACGCACATGCCACCCGGGCCGACGTTGACCGTCTCGACGCTGATGGCCGAGCCCGTGCGGCGGCGCAGGACGCACGGCATCGCCAGCTCCGCCCGCGGCATGCGGCGGCGTTCGGGCACGCCGCGAGCTTATCCGCCGCCGCTCGTCAGCCGGGTGCCACGAGCCGGCGCCCCAGCTCGTCGACGTCGCCGGCGCCCAGGACGAGGCACAGGTCGCCCGTGCGCAGCAGCCGGCGCAGGATGCGCTCGGCGGCGGCGAAGGTGGGCAGCCAGAGGACGGTGCGCCCGTCGGCGGCGTCGGCCGTCGCCTCGGCCACGAGCAGCCCGCTGACGCCGGGGAAGTCCTCGGCCCGCTCGCGCGCGGCGTAGACGTCGAGCACGGCGGCGACGTCGGCGCCGGCCAGCGCCTCCCCGAACTCGCCGGCCAGGCGTTGCGTGCGCGAGTACAGGTGCGGCTGGAAGACGGCCACCAGGCGGCGCGGGGCGCGCGTACGGGCGGCGGCGATGGTGGCCGCCACCTCGGTCGGGTGGTGGGCGTAGTCGTCGACGACGCGCGCGCCCGCGGGAGTCGTGCCGAGGTCCTCGAAGCGTCGCCCGGCGCCGGCGAAGTCCGCGAGCGCCTCGACCGCCCGCGCGGGATCGGCGCCGGCCAGCGCGCAGGCCTCGAGCGCGGCGGCGGCGTTGCGGGCGTTGTGCGCGCCCGGCACGCGCAGGTGGACATCGTGGCCGCGCCAGGAGAAGGTCGAGCCCTGACCGTCGAGGGTCGGCTCCGGGGCATCGAAGGCCACGAAGGGCCCGGCGCCGCGCAGGGCCACGACGTCGGGCCGGTCCCACAGCACGGCCTGCGGCGCGCGCGCCAGCAGCTCGCGGAAGACCTCGCGGACCTCGGCCAGCGAGCCGAAGGTGGCGTGGTGGTCGAGCTCGACGTTGGTGACCACCGCCACGTCGACGTCCAGCGACAGCATCGAGCGGTCCGACTCGTCGGCCTCGACGACGAGCCACTCCCCCGCGCCCCAGTCGGCGTTCAGGCCCGTCGTAGTCAGCGCACCGCCGATGAGGTAGGCCGGCTCGAGCCCGCAGCGAATGAGCGCGTGGGCGACCATCGACGTCGTCGTCGTCTTGCCGTGCGCGCCCGCCACCGCGATGGTGCGCTTCATGGCGCTCAGCTCGGCGAGCAGCTCCGCGCGCGGCCGATCGCGCAGCCGGCGCCGCCGCGCCTCGACGCGCTCGGGGTTGTCGGGCGCGATCGCGCTGGAGTGCACGACCTCGAGGCCATCGGTCGCCGGGAGGTTGGCGGCGTCGTGGCCGACGTGGACCTGCACCCCGAGCTCGGCCAGTCCGCTCAGGGCCGGCGAGTCGGTGCGGTCCGATCCCGACACGGCCGCGCCCAGCTGCGTGGCGACGCGCGCGTAGCCGCTCATCCCCGCCCCGCCCAGGCCGATGAGATGCAGCCGCCGGCCGGTCCACGGTCGCTCGTTCACCCCGCAACCTTTTCACCTCTGCAGCGTTAGTAGCGGCTGTGCAGCCCGTCTCGCCCCACCGCTGGCGCGCCCTCCCAACCGCCCTCATCGTCATCGCCGCGATCGCGCTCGGCGCGATCACGGCGCGCGCCGACGACGCGCCCGTTCAGGCCCATTGGGTCTCCCCTCCTGGCGGCTACGCGCCCGGCGCGACCGTGGACGGGGACCGCGCGGCGACCAGCACCTCCTCGGCGATCCGCTGAGCCGCGTCGGGGCGGCCCAGCGCGGCCGACGCCCGACCCATCGCGTCGAGTCGCGCGCGGTCGGCGAGCAGCGCGTCGATCTCGGCCCGCAAGCGGGCCGGCGTGAGCTCCGCATCGGGCACGACGACCGCCGCACCCGCGCGCTCCATCCAGCGCGCGTTGACGGTCTGGTGGTCGCCCGTGGCGTGCGGATACGGCACGAGGATCGCCGGCCGGCCGTGGGCCGCGATCTCGAAGATCGAGCTGCCGGCGCGCGCCACACACAGGTCGCTGGCCAGCAGCGCCTCACCGAAGGGCGTGATGTACTCGCGCAGGTCGTAGCCCGGAGGCGGAGGGGTCCCGAGTCGCTCGCGCAGGGCGGCGTAGTCTCGCGTGCCGCAGGCATGGAGGACCCGAAACGGCGCCCCCGCCAGGGCTTCGATCGCCGCGTCGTTGATGGTGCGGGCTCCCAGCGAGCCGCCGAAGACGAGGACGCACGTCTCCTCGTCGCCCAGTCCGTAGCGCCGGCGCGCCGCTGGGCGATCGCTCGCCGGCGGGGGCACCGCCCGCCCGGTCACGAGGTAGCGCTCGCCGGTGCGTCCCTCGATCGGAAAGGCCAGGCACACCCGCCGCGCCCAGCGCGCGAGCAGGCGGTTGGTCAGGCCCAGGTGGCTGTCGGCCTCCGCGAGGACGATCGGCACGCCGCTCGCGGCGGCGGCCGCTCCGACCGGGCCGGCGACGTAGCCGCCCCCTCCGAGCACGGCGTCGGGACGCACGTCGCGCAGGATGCGCCGCGCCGCCACGACCGCGGCCGCGGCCCGCGCCACCGCGCGCGCCGCGCGCAGGGGGTTCGTGCGACTCAGGCCCTCCACACCGATGGTGCGCAGCTCGTAGCCGGCGGCCGGCACCATCGCGCGCTCGGCACGCTCGCCCCCGACGAAGGCGACGTGTGCGCCCTCAGCCCGCAGCGCGTCGGCCACGGCCAGCGCCGGCACCACGTGTCCGGCTGTCCCGCCGGCGGCGATCACGATCGTCGGCGCCATGGCGGCGAGATCCTGCCACGACGCGCAGATGGGCACTGCCTCCCCCGGCCACGTTGAGCAGGAGCCCCATGCCGGCGAGCAGCACGGTGAGGTTCGTCGCCCCGTAGGAGATGAAGGGCAGCGGCACGCCGGTCAGGGGCGCCAGGCCGAGCACGGCGAAGACGTTCAGGCACGCCTGGCTGAGGATCAGCGAGGTGATCCCGGCCGCCAGCAGCTTTGCGTACGCGCCCTTGGCCGCCTTGGCCACGCGCAGCCCGGCATAGGCGATGAGGCCGTAGAGAAAGAGCACGAGCATGACGCCGGCCACGCCGAGCTCCTCGCCGATGATGGCGAGGATGAAGTCGGTGTGGGCCTCGGGCAGGTAGAAGATCTTCTGCACCGACTGGCCGATGCCGCGACCGAAGAGGCCCCCGGAGCCCAGCGCGATCTGCCCCTGCACCGCCTGGAAGCCGGCGCCGCCGGCGTGGCTCCACGGGTCCAGGAAGGTGGTGAGCCGGGCGCGCCGGTAGGGCTCGGAGATCGCGTAGACGGTCACGAGGAATCCGGCGATGCCGGCCCCGATGAGCAGGTAGCGCACGGGCAGCCCCGCGGCGACGAGCATCGCGGTCAGGGTGAAGGCGATGACCAGCGCGGTCCCGAGGTCGGGCTGCGAGGCGACGAGCAGGAGCATCGTGCCGGCCACGAGCAGCACCGGGCCGACGCTGCGCGGCGTGCGGATGCGCCCGGGCTTGGTGGCCATGAACTTGGCGGCGTAGAGCACGAGCGCGAGCTTGGCCAGCTCGGAGGGCTGGAAGGTCAGCGGACCGGCCCCCAGCCAGCGGCGCGCCCCGTTGACCGTGACGCCGAGCCCCGGCAGCTTGACCGCGACGAGACACGCGAAGGCGACGGCCAGCAGCGGCCCGGTCAGCGCGACGACGGCGTCCAGGCCGCGGCGGGCGATCAGGTGCAGGGCGACGAAGCCGGCGGCCCCGTAGACCAGGTAGCGCACGAGGTAGGTGGTCCCGTCGCCCTGGCCCTGCAGCAGCGTGCGCGCGCTCGAGGCGCTGTAGACCATGACGGCGCCGAGCGCGAGCAGGCACAGCGTCGCCGTGAGCAGCAGGTTGTACTCGAGGGGAAGCTTGCGCTTCGGCTTCGGCTTCGGCTTGCGCTTGTGGTGGGCGCGGGCGGCAACGCGCATATCGAACCTAGGTTCGTCGCGCCTCCACCAAGTCCTTGAAGGCGCGCCCGCGGGCCTCGAAGTCCGCGAACTGGTCGAACGACGTGCAGGCGGGCGAGAGCAGCACGACCTCGCCCGGGCGCGCGGCGGCGGCGGCCGCGTCGACCGCGCGTTCGAGCGTCTCGCAGCGCGTCCCGCCGACGACGGCGCCGAGGCGGTCGGCCTCCTCGCCGATGAGGTAGACCCTGGCGCAGCGCGCCGCCGGCTCGCGCAGCGGCTCGTAGTCCTCGCCCTTGCCCTGCCCGCCGAGGATGAGGTGCACCGGCGCGTCGAAGCTCTCCAGGGCCACGAGGGTCGAGCCGACGTTGGTGGCCTTGGAGTCGTTGACGTAGAGCACGCCGTCGACGGTCGCGACCTCCTCGAGGCGGTGCTCGACGCCGGCGAAGGTGCGCAGCCCCGCCCGCACCGCCTCGGCCTCGATCCCGCGCGCCAGGCAGATCGCGGCCGCCGCCATCGCGTTGCGGCGGTTGTGCAGGCCGCGCAGGCCGATCTCCTCGACGCCCAGCAACGGCTCCTCGGCCCACCACAGGTGGCCGGCCCGATCGGACAGCTCGGCCTGCGGCCCGTCGCCGAAGCACACGCGGCGCGCGCAGCCCCCGAGGTCCTCGACCCCCAGGCCGAGTGGAGCGACGGCGACGTCCTCGTTGGCCTGGTGGGCGAAGACCCGTAGCTTGGCCTCGCGGTAGGCGGCGAACGTGCCGTGGCGATCGAGATGGTCGTGGGCCAGGTTCAGCAGAACGGCGCCTTCGGGCGCAAACTCGACCGCGTCCTCGAGCTGGAACGAGGAGAGCTCGCAGGCGACAGTCGCCTCGGCCGGCACGCGGTCGACGAGCGAGCTCAGCGCCGTCCCCACGTTCCCGGCCACCGCCACCGGCCGGCCGGCCTCGCGGTGGATGTGCCCGATGAGCTCGGTCGTCGTCGTCTTGCCGTTGGTGCCCGTCACGGCGACGAACTCGTTGGGGATCAGGCGCCAGGCCAGCTCGACCTCGCCGAGCACGGGCAGCCCGCGCTCGCGCGCGGCCGCGATCAGCGGCGCCTGCGCGGGCACGCCGGGGGACTTCACCACCGCCCGCACGCCGTCGAGCGCCTCCGGACCATCGTCGCCCTGGCGGCGATCCACGCCCCGCACGTCCTCGCCGCGCGCGCGCAGGACCTCGAGCGCGGCCAGGCCCGACCGCGCCAGCCCGACCACGAGCCACGGGCCCGGCGGCAGCGGCGGTCGGCGGTGGCTCATGTCACCGACTGCTGATACACGGTGAAGCCGATCGCCGCGCACACCGCGGCGACGATCCAGAAGCGCAGGATGATCTTGGTCTCCGACCATCCCAGGATCTCGAAGTGGTGGTGGACGGGCGCCATGAGGAAGACGCGCTTGCGCAGGGTCTGGAAGGAGAAGACCTGGATGAGCACGCTGAGGGCCTCGACGACGAAGATGCCGCCGAGGACGAGCAGGAGCTCCTCGGTCTTCGTCATCACCGCCAGACCGGCGATCGCGCCCCCGAGGCCGAGCGAGCCGGTGTCGCCCATGAAGATCGTGGCCGGGAAGGCGTTGAACCACAAGAAGCCCACGCAGGCGCCGACCAGGCATCCGCACAGCAGCGAGAGGTCGCGCTGTCCGCCGGTGATGAAGGTGATGCCGATGTAGGCGAGCAGGACGATCGCCGCGCACCCGCCGGCGAGGCCGTCGAGGCCGTCGGTCAGGTTGACCGCGCTCGTCGTGCCCGCCACCACCAGGTAGATGAGCAGCGGGTAGAAGATGCCGAGGTCGATGGTGGCGTCGATCGAGCGCAGTCGCAGCGTGTCGCTGAGGCCCGCCTTCTGGGTCGCCAGCCACCACAGGCCCAGCGACACGGCGATGGTGACGATGAGCTTGGTCCGCGCCCGCAGCCCCAGCGACCGGCGCTTGACGATCTTGGTGTAGTCGTCGGCGAACCCCAGCAGCGCACACGCGATGGCCGCGCCGTAGACGCCGACCGAGCGCCAGTCGTAGTCGCTGAGGATCAGGAACGGCGCCGAGATCGCGATGAAGATGATGATGCCGCCCATCGTCGGCGTGCCCGCCTTCTCGTGATGCCCCTCGGGCCCCTCCTCGCGGATGAACTGCCCGAACTCGCGGTTGCGCAGGAAGACGATGAAGCGCGGCGAGAGGAAGATGCACATGAGCAGGGCCGCCGTGCCCGCGATGAGGACCTCCCCCATCAGGCGGCGTCCAGCGCGCGCGCGACGACCTCGAGCCCGACGCCGCGCGAGGCCTTGAGCAGCACGGTGTCGCCCGGGGCCAGCAGGCCGGGGACGGCCTCGGCCGCCGCCTGGGCGTCGGGCAGGGCGATCACCTCGCCGTAGCCGTCGGCGAAGTGAGCGGCTCGCGGTCCCACGGCCACGAGCAGGTCGACGCCCGCCGCGCGGGCATGGGCCCCGATCTCGGCGTGGAAGCGCGCCTCGTCGGGCCCGAGCTCGAGCATGTCGCCGAGGACGGCGACGAGACGTCGGCCCCGCCCACCCGCGGACGCGGCGAGGTCGTCGAGTGCGGCACGCATCGACATCGGGTTGGCGTTGTAGCAGTCATTGACGACGACGATGCCGCCGGGCAGCTCGATCTGCTGGCCGCGGAAGCTCGAGAGGGCGACCTCGACGGCGCCCGTCGGCTCGACCCCGAGAGCGCGCGCGGCGGCCAGGGCCGCGAGTGCGTTGCGCCGCATGTGCGCGCTCGAGAACGGCACCGTCAGCCCCTCCGGCAGGTCCTCGACGTCGCCGCCCGGGCCGAAGGTCACGGTGGTCACGTCGTCGCGCCGGTGCGCGTCGAGCAGCGGCTCGCCGGCGGGCACGATCGCCGTTCCGCCGCTCCGCAGCCCGGCGACCAGCTCGGCCTTGGCGGCCGCGATGGCCTCGATCGAGCCCATGAGCTCGAGGTGGACGGGCGCCACCGCGGTGATGACCCCGACGTCGGGCTCGGCGATGGCGGCCAGCTCGGCGATCTGGCCCGGGCCGCGCATGCCCATCTCGAGGACGAGCGCCTCGGTGCCTTCGGGCGCCTCCAGCACCGTCAGCGGCAGCCCGATCTGCGTGTTGAGGTTCTCGCGGTTGGCCACCGTGCGCCGCGCCGGCGCCAGCATGCCGGCGAGGATGTCCTTCGTGGAGGTCTTGCCGACCGAGCCCGTGATGCCGACCACCGGGCAGTCCAGCGCGCGGCGCCATTGCGTGGCCAGGCGTTGAAGGGCGGTCAGCGGATCGTCGACCGCGATGAGCGCCCCCGGCATCGCGCACCGGGCCGCCTCGGCGTGCTCGGGCGCCACGAGCACGCCCCACGCGCCCCCGGCCAGGGCCTGCGGCGCGAAGCGCCCGCCGTCGACGTGCTCGCCCACGAGGCCGACGAAGAGGTCGCCCGACCCCGCCGCACGCGAGTCGATGACCGCGCGCTCGGGGCCGGTGGGCCGCGGCGCGGGGGCGACGAGCCGGCCACCGGCGGCCTGCGCCACCTGCTCAGGCGACCAGTCGCGCACGCAGTGCCTCGCGGGCCACGGCGACGTCGTCGAACGCCACCGTGCGGCCCGCCTCGAACTCCTGGTAGCGCTCGTGGCCCTTGCCGGCGATGACGACCACGTCGCCGTCGGCGGCCAGGGCGACGGCACGCTCGATCGCCTCGCGGCGGTCGACCACGCGCTCGATCGGATCCCGCCCACCCACCCCCACAGCGCCCTGCGCCACCTCGGCCATGATCGCCTCGGGGTCCTCGTTGCGGGGGTTGTCGGAGGTGATGATGGCGACGTCGGCGTTGTCCGCCGCCGCGCGACCCATGAGCGGGCGCTTGCCGCGATCGCGGTCGCCACCGGCGCCGAAGACGACGATCAGCCGTCCGTCGGTGAGCTCGCGCGCCGTGCGCAGGACCGCCTCCAGCGCGTCGGGCTTGTGCGAGTAGTCGACGAAGACCGCGAACCCCTGGCCCTCGTCGACGGGCTCGAAGCGCCCGGGGACGCGCGCGGCGCCGGCCAGCCCGTCGGCGAGCGCGCGATCGTCGACGCCGAGCTCGCGGGCGAGGACCACCGCGCCCAGCGCGTTGAGGACGTTGAAGCGGCCCGGCAGCGTCGTGCGCAGGCGCAGCCCGTCCACGGCGAACGACGATCCGGCGGCGTCGCCGGCGATGTCGACCGCGCGCACCTGAGCGTCCTCGCTCTGAAGGCCGATGCGGATCGCGTGCGGGAAGTCGCGCGCCAGCCGCGCGCCGTACGGGTCGTCGACGTTGACCACGGCCAGCTCGGGGCCGGCCTCGAACAGCCGTCGCTTGGCCCGGAAGTAGTCCTCCATGTCGGCGTGGAAGTCCAGGTGGTCCTGCGTGAGGTTGGTGAAGGCCGCGGCCGACCAGTGGATGGCGTCGGCGCGGTGCAGCGCCAGCGCGTGGCTCGAGACCTCCATGACCACCGCGTCGTCGCCGGCGTCGAGCATGGCGGCGAAGGTGCGCTGCAGGTCGATGGCCTCGGGTGTCGTGCGGGCGACGGCGTGCTGCTCGCCGCCGACGACGGCGGTCACCGTGCCGAGGAGACCGGTGCGGCGCCCGCCCGCCTCGAGCAGCGCGCGCAGGATGAAGGCCGAGGTCGTCTTGCCGTTGGTTCCCGTGATGCCGACGGTGGTCAGGCGGGCCGTGGGGTCGCCGGCCAGCGCGGCGGCAGCCGGCGCCATGGCGGCGCGCGCGTCGTCGACGAGGACCTCCGGCACGCCGAGCCCGAGCGGGCGCTCGACCACGAGGGCGACGGCGCCGCGCTCGATGGCGTCGGATGCGAAGTCGTGGCCGTCGCGCGTGAAGCCCGGGACGCAGAAGAACAGCGTGCCCGGGACGACGGCGCGGTTGTCGTAGGCGAGCGCGGTGACCTCGACCGGAGGGGCCTCGCGGCCGATGACGTCCGGCAGCAGCATCGCGGTGAGGCTACTGCGGCGGGATCCGCAGGTACGGGAGGGCGAACGAGGCGATCTTGCCGAACGCGGGCGCCGCCACGACGCCGCCGTAGATCTCGGTCTGCGGCTCGTCGACCATGACCTCGATGAGCAGCTTCGGGTGCAGAGCCGGGGCGAAGCCGATGAAGGACGCCACGTACCGGGAGTCCGAGTACTCGCGCGTAACCGGGTCGATCTTGTTGGCCGTGCCCGTCTTGCCGGCCAGCTTGTAGCCGTCGATCGAGACCTCGCTGGCGGTGCCGCCGGGGGCGAAGGCGCCCTCGAGCATCATGCGCAGCTCCGCCGCGGTGCGCCCGGAGATGATGCGCCGCCCGCGCGAGGCCGGAACGAGCTTGCCGTCCACGCGGCGCACGACGCGGGGCGAGCGCAGGACGCCACCGTTGGCGATCGCCGCATAGGCCTGCGCCATCTGCATCGGCGTGACCAACGTGCCCTGGCCGATGGGCAGGTTGCCCATCGAGGAGCCGGAGTACCGCTGCACCGGTAGGACGATCCCGCGCTCCTCGCCGGGAAGATCGACACCCGTCCTGCGACCGAACCCGAAGCGCCGGACCCAGTAGTCGAAGCGCTTCTTGCCCATCTCCAGCCCGATCTTGATCGCGCCGACATTCGACGACTGGGCCAGGATCTGGGCGGTGGTCAGCGTCACCGGCCCGCGGACGTGCGACTCGCCGATCACGCGGTCGGCCACGCGAATCTGCGGTGGCAGGTTGAACGGCGTCTCGGGGGTGACGGTGCCGTCCTGCAGCGCCCCCGCCACGGTCATCGACTTGAACGTCGAGCCGGGCTCGTACGTGTAGCCGACCGCGCGATTCTGGGAGGCGTAACCCGGCGCGCTCGACGGCGCGTTGGCGTTGACGCGCGGCCAGTTGGCCAGGGCCAGGACCTCGCCGCTGGACGGGTTCATGACGATCGCCGTCGCCCCGTGCGGGCGGTACTGCTGGCCGACGCCGGCCAGCACCCGCTCGACCTCGTTCTGGATGGCCGCGTCGATGGTCAGCTCCAGGCGCGCGCCGGCCTTGGCCGGCTTGGGATCGCGCGTCTGGATCGACTCGCCCAGCGCGTCCTTGACCAGGCGCCGCTCGCCGTCGGAGCCCCGCAGCGTCTTGTCCTGGGAGTACTCGATGCCGCCGAGGCCGTCGCCATCGGTGCCCACCGTGCCGAGCAGCTGGCTGGCCAGCTCGTTGCGGGGATAGACCCGCCGGTAGCCGGGCGTGAGCTGGATCCCGGGCAGCTTCAGGCGCTGGATCCGTGCGCCCTGGTTCGCCGGCAGCGCGCGGGCCAGGTAGACGAAGCCTGTGTCGCGCCGCGCGAGCTTGCGGATGAGCGTGTCGGCGTCGACTCCGAGCAGCGGCGCCAGCTTCCCGGCGGTCTTGATCGGGTCCTTGACGAGGTACGGGGTGGCCGAGACGTCGTCGGCCGGCTCGGAGACCGCCAGCTCGAAGCCGTTGCGATCGACGATCGTGCCGCGGCGCGCGGGGAGCTCGAGCGAGCTGACCTGCTGGCTGGCGGCCGCGCTGGCCAGGCTCGAGCCCTTGATCGCCCCGAGGAACACGGCCCGGCCGCCGGCGAGGAGCAGGAACGCCAGGAAGACGGCGAAGAGCAGGCCGATGCGGCGCTCCAGCAGCGCCACCGGCTACCCCTGGCCCTGCGGAGCGCTGGCCCCGCCGGCGACGGCTCCGGTCGCCCCCGTCGCCGTCCCGGCCGCGCCGCCACCAGCCACGCCCGTTCCGGTCGCGCCACCACCGGCCGCGCCGACTCCAGACCCGCCGCCACCGGCGGCGCCCTGACCAGCCGCACCCGCGCCCGCGCTGCCCGTTTTGGCCGCGCCCGTTCCCGCCGTGCCCGCTCCGGTCGCACCCGTTCCGGCCGTGCCCGCTCCGGTCGCGCCTGTCCGCATCGCGCCCGTTCCGGTCCCCGCCGCCGCGGCGCCCGACGCTCCAGGCGCGGCCGCCCCGGCGCCCGCCGTGGCCGCTCCCGCTCCTGCCGCGGCCGCTCCGGCGCCCGCCGCTCCCGTCCCCATCGCCGTCGCGGCACTCGCGGCCGCGGCTGCCTTGGCCGGGTCGGGCGGGGTGATCGACGCGGCGGCGCGGGCGGCGTCGGCCCGCGCGCCGTCGAGGTAGCGGACGTCGCCCGCCGCGGGCGTGACCATGCCCAGCCGGGCGGCGACGTCCTGGATGCGCTCGCCGGAGTCGAGCTCGGAGATGTCGGCCCGCATCGTCGAGTTCTGGCGCTCGAGGGTGTCGGCGGCCGTCACCGCGCGACTGATGCCCGCGTTGAGCCGCAGCGTCGAGACCTGCATGAAGACGATGCCCATGAGCCCGATCGCCACCAGCGCGATCCAGGCGCGGCCGCGGACGAGGCGATCGAGGAGGCGCGCGTCGCCGACGCGCATCGCCGTGCTGCCGAGCCGCACCGACAGCGGGGCGCGCCCCGCCGCGGCGCCGGCCAGCGCGGCGCGGGGGGGACGCGCCGGGCCCGAGACGCGACGGGACGTCCGCGGGGCGGGGCTGCGGCGCACCGTGCGGGAGTGGCCGCCCTGTCGGGCGGCGGCGGCGGTGGCGGGTGGCGTCATGCGTGGGTCTCCTCGAGCTTCCGTGCTGCGCGCATCCGTGCGGACTTCGCGCGGGGGTTGGCGGCGACCTCGCCGGGCGTTGCCGCCACGGCGCGGCGAGTGAGCAGCTCGGCCTCCGGGACGCGGCCGCAGGCGCACACCGGGAGATCCGGCGGGCAGATGCAGCCCCGCGCCCTGGCGGCCAGGAACCGCTTCACGCGCCGATCTTCCAGCGAATGGAAGGAAATCCCTGCAAATCGGCCATGTACGCGCAGGAGGTCCCACGCGCTGGGCAGCGCGGCATCGAGCTGCCCGAGCTCGTCGTTGACCGCGATGCGGATGGCCTGGAACACGCGCTTGGCCGGGTGGCCGGCGCCGAAGCGCGCGGGCGCGGGGACCGCGTCGACCACGACCTCGACGAGCTCGTTCGTCGTCTGGAGCGGGGCCGTGGCGCGAGCGCGGACGATGGCGCGGGCGATCGGCCGCGCGTAGCGCTCCTCGCCGTAGTCGCGGAACAGCGTGGCCAGCCGGCGCTCGTCCCACTCGTTGACGATCTCGGCGGCGCTGAGGTCGTCGCCCGGGTCCATCCGCATGTCGAGGGGCGCGTCGTAGGAGTAGGAGAACCCGCGCTCGCGCGTGTCGACCTGCATCGAGGACATCCCGAGGTCGAGGTAGACCATGTCGGCGCGCACGCCCTCGTCGCGCAGCTGCTCGAGCGCCTCGGCGAACGGCGCGTGGATGAAGCGCGTGCGGCACGCGAGCTCGGCCGCGAGCTCGTCGAAGCGCCGCTCGGCCGCGGGATCGCGGTCGATGGCGATGAGCTCGCCGGTGGGGCCGAGGCGATCGGCCACCAGGCGGGCGTGGCCGCCGGCGCCGAAGGTGCAGTCGACCGCGACCTGGCCGGGCTGCGGGGCAAGAAGCTCGACGAGCTCGCCGGCCAGGACGGGGACGTGGGTGGAGGACATCTCAACCAGCATGGCCGAAGGAGGCGGTGATGTCGGGCAGCTCGTCGGAGAGCGCGCTGTTGTAGTCGGCCCACGCGGCGCGGTCCCAGACCTCGAGGCACTCGCCGGCGCCGGTGATCACGACCTCCTTGCGCAGGTCGCCGTGCTCGAGCAGGAAGGCTGGGACCATGACCCGTCCGGCCGAGTCCAGCTCGGTGTCGAACGAGTTGGCGCTGAAGAACCGGTTGAGCTTGCGCGCCTCCGCGGACAGCGGATGGACGCCCTGCAGCGCGGCGCCGGTATAGCCCTCGAAGCCGCGCGGAGTCCAGACCTGGACGCAGCGCTCGATGCCCTTGGCGAGGACCACGCCCTCCGACAGCGAAGCCCGGAACTTGGCCGGCACCGTGAGCCGGTTCTTGGCGTCGAGGGAGTAGTCGAAGGTGCCGCGGAAGGCCATGTGCGTCGTCGGCGAAAAGAGACGGGCCGAGGTGGAGGAGTGGGAGGAGCCCCTCCACCCCGGTCCGATGGGCGCCACTTGTACCCCACTTTCCCCCACAACGCAACCCAACTTGCACATTTCCTCCCACAGACGTCCACGGTCGCGCGCTCCGGAGCGCCAAATTCCGGCCTGAGCAGGCTTTTCGGTCGGGCGAGAACCGCCGAAGCGGATGCGCCGCGCCGCGCAACACGCCGTGCACGCCGGCGTCCTGCACGGTTTCCTGCGTCGCGGCAGCGCTTCCGTCCGGGCGGTGTGCGTGTGGTGGGGCATCGTGGGAGACCTGTCCATCGGCCGGCGCGAGCCGTCGGCCCCGCCCCTACGATGCGTGGTGATGAAGCGCGCTCGCCGCCTCCTCCTCGTGCTGTTGACCGTCCTGGCCGGCGTCGTCGCCACGGGCTGCGGCTCGGGCTCCTCCAGCGGCGGAGAGCACGATCCCGCCGCCCTCGTGCCGGCCACCGCCCCGCTCTACGCCGAGGCCACGGTGCGGCCGGAGGGCAAGCTGAGGGACGACGTCGAGGCGGCGCTGAGGAAGGTCCTGCGCACCGACGATCCCGCGGGCAAGATCGAGAAGGCGATCGACAGCTCGGGCAAGGACGACGGCCTCACCTTCAAGGACGACGTCGACCCGTGGCTCGGCGACCGCGTGGGCGTCGCTCTCACCTCCCTCAACGGCGACAAGGCCGACTTCGTGGCCGTCATCGACTCCAAGAACGACGCCAAGGCGCAGGAGGCGCTGAAGAAGACCAAGGGCGACATCGTCCAGCGGTCCTACGAGGGCGTCGACTACCGCTACGACCGCAAGGAGCGGACCGCCGCCGGCGTGTTCGGGAACGCCGTCGTCGTCGGCACCGAGCCCGGCTTCAGGTCCGCGGTCGACGCGTCCAAGGGCGAGTCCCTGGCCGACAGCAACGATCTGCGCGCGGTGCGCTCGAAGGTCGCTGCCGACCGCATCGGGCTCTTCTACCTAGACGCCCAAGGCCTCCTGCGCACGATCGGGCAGGCGGCGAGCAGCTCGCCGGAGATGGGCGCCGCCCTGCAATCGCTGACGGCGGCCGCCCCGAAGACGATCGGCGCGGCGCTTCAGGCCCAGGCCGACCTGCTGCGCATCGACGGCGTCAGCCTCGGCACGCCCAAGTCGGCGTCGACGGGCGCCAGCGGGGCCGACGTCGTCGCGGGCCTCCCCGGCGACTCCTGGCTGGCGCTGGGCATCGGCAGGTCGGGCGAGCTGCTGGACCGCACCCTGGACACGATCGGCGGCTCCGGCGGCATCACGGGCGTCGGCGTCCAAGCGCTGCTGCACCAGTTCCAGCAGCAGACCGGCCTCGACCTGCGCCGGGACGTGCTTTCGTGGATGGGCGACGCCGGGCTCTTCGTGACGGGCACGACGAGCGCTGACCTGGGTGGCGCGCTGGTGGTCAAGACCAGCGATCCCGCCAAGACCAGGCGGGTCATCGCGGTGGTCCGGCGGCTCGTCGGCCGTGACCGCGACGCCAAGCTTTCCCCGCTCGACGTCAAGGGCGTCGACGACGGCTTCACGGTGCGCACCGGGAGCGCACCGCCGATCGCCGTGGGGCTCGCGGGCGACAGGTTCGTCGTGTCGGTCGGCAGCTTGGACGCCTTCAAGAAGGCCGTCGCGCCCGCTCAGCCCCTGAGCGCGACGCCGGCGTTCACGCAGGCGGCGACCAAGCTCGGCGACGGCCTGCGCCCCGCCTTCTACCTGGACTTCCAGCACGTCGTGTCGCTCATCGGAGCGCTGGCGGGCTCATCCCCCGACTTCGCCAAGGCCAAGCCGTACCTCGACACGTTCGGAGCGGTGGTCGCGGGCGCCAAGGACGAGGGTGACGGCGTGACCCGGGCCCGCTTCGTGGTGACCTTGCGCTAAGCGCGCTCGCCGCCTCTCCCCTCACAGCAGCGCGGCGGCCAGGCTCGCGCCGACGAGCAGCATCACGGACGGCACGAGGAGGAGGGCGACGACGAGCTGGATCTTCGGTGACGCTCGCGCGGCGCGCTCGCGAGTGCGCTGCGCCTGTCGTGCTCGGGCGTCGGTGGCGAGGGCGCGGAGCGCGGGGCCGAGGGGCGCGCCGTGGCGCTCGGTACGGCCGATGGCGGCGACGAGGGCGCTGACGCCGTCGCTCGAGCAGCGGCGAGCCAGGCGATCGAGGGCTTGGCTCAGCGGCACGCCGAGGGAGGCCTGGGTGGCGGCGGTGCGCAGCTCGCGGGCCAGCACGCCGCCCCGGCGACGGCCGACTTCGGCCAGAGCGCGCACGGGCGAGAGTCCCGCGCAGCACGCGACGTGCAGGAGATCGAGGACGTCGGCCAGCTCGGTGGCGATGGCGGCGCGGCGCCGGCCCGCGCGCCGGGCCAGCCATGCGTCCGGAGCGAGGAAGCCGCCGGCCGGCGCGGCGACAAGGGCGATGGCTCCCAGCCGCCCGGGCAGGATCGCCACCGCAAGCAGTGCCACCAGGCCGGCGGCCAGCGCCCCGCCGCACTTCAGCGCCATCACCTCCTCCACGGCGAGTCCGGGCGGCGCGCCTGCCGCCTCCAGGCGTCGCGCCAGGTCGTCTGGTGCCGCGGGGACGCCGAGCCGCCGTCCGAGGCGGGCGACCGCCGGCGGGACTGGGCGTCCGGCGAGCGCCGGCCCCGCCGCACGGTCCCCGGTGCGCGCCGGCTCCGAGGCGCGCCGCCCGGCGCGCCGCCGCGCAGGGCCGCCGGCTCGGCCGCGAGCGCCGGCCGCGGCGAGCTCCACGATGGCCGTCGCAGCCAGGACCGCCGCGCCGACGGCGAGGAGCAGCGCCCGGCTCATCGACCCTCCCCCATCCGGGCGATGCGGCGGATGGCCATGCACGCCACGAGCTGGCACGTCGCCGCCGCGGCCAGGAGCCACGGCGCGAGCGGGGCGCGCAGGAGCGAGGCGACGTACCCGGGGCGGGCCAGCTCGGCGAGGACCGCCGCGCCGCCCGGCAACAGGGCGACGAGCCACGCCGTGAAGCGCGCCTGTGCGGTGGCGCTGCGCGCGTCGGCCTCCAGGCGTGCGGTCTCCTCCAGGCGCTCGGCGATCGAGCGCAGCAGGCCGACGAGGTCGCCACCGGCCTCGCGCTGCAGCAGGATGGCGGCGACGATGGTGTCCCACGCCCGATCGGCGCCGCGACGGCGCAGGCGTTCGAGGACGTCCTCGGTCCGCGCGCCCAGCTGGAGGGCGCGCGCGGCCGCGCCCAGCTCGCGGCCGGCGGCACCCGGCACGCCGCCCTCGGCAGCGACGCCGACCGCTCCCCGCACGGCGTGCCCGGCCGAGAGCGCATCGGCCAGCGCACGGGCGGCGTGGCTTGCTCCCTGGGCGAGGTCCGCGCGCCAGCGCCGGCGCCGGGCCCACACGAGCCGCTGCACGCCGAGCGGCCCGGTCGCCGCACAGGCGGCGCCGGCGAAGGGGCCGGCCACGAGCCAGCCTCCTGCAAGCAGCGCCCCGGCGCCGACCAGCGCCAGCCGCCGGCGCTCGGGCGCGGTGGGCGCGTGCCCCTCACGGCGCGCGGCGCGCAGCGGCGCAGCCCAGCGGCCAACCGCCCGCGCCATCGCGGCCTGCTCGACGGCCGCCAGCCCCTCCCACGCGCCGGCGACCGCAAGCGCCCCGGCCAGCCCCGCCAGCACGACCGCCATCACGCGCCCCTGTCGGCCCCGACCGCCATCACGCAGCGGCCCCCGCGTCCACATCCGGGCGCTCGGCGGGCGCCAGCGACAGGCGCTCGGCCAGCCGGTCGCTCATGGCCGCGCGCCAGCGGGGCCGGCCGTCGCGCCACGCGAAGAGCTCGCGCGTGGCCGGGCCGCCCGCCACCCGCACCACCTCGGCGACCGCGACCACGCGTCGCTTCCCGTCGGGCAGGCGCGCCTGGTGGACGACGAGGTCGATCGCGTCGGCGACCTGCTCGCGGATCGCGGCATGGGGAAGCCCGATGCCGGCCATGAGCGCCAGCGTCTCCAGGCGGCGCAAGGCCTCCTCGGGGGAGCCGGCGTGAACGGTCGACAGCGAGCCGTCGTGGCCCGTCGTCATCGCCGCCAGCATGTCGAGCGCCTCGCCGCCGCGGACCTCGCCCACCACGATGCGATCGGGGCGCATGCGCAGCGCGTTGCGCACGAGGCGGCGGATCGTCACCTCGCCACGACCCTCGACGCTCGGAGGCCGCGCCTCGAGGCGCACGACATGCGGCTGGCGCAGCCGCAGCTCGAGCGTGTCCTCGACGGTGACGATCCGCTCGTCGGCGGGGACGAACGAGGAGAGCGCATTGAGCGTCGTCGTCTTGCCCGAGCCGGTGCCGCCGCTGATGAGCACGCTCAACCGCGCGCGGACGGCGCGCGCGAGCAGGTCGAGCAGCGGCGGCTCCCACGTGCCCGCCGCCACGAGATCGTCGGCGCTCAGGCCACGGGACCGGAACCGTCGCACGGTGACGATCGGCCCGTCGGGCGCCAGGGGCGGGATGACGACGTTCACCCGCGACCCGTCAGGCAGGCGAGCGTCGCACAGCGGCTCGGCCTCGTCGACCCGCCTGCCCACCGGCGCGAGGATCCGCTCCACGGCATCGCGCAGGTCGGCGATCGACGCGAAGCGCACGTCGGTGGGCGCCAGCCGCCCGTCGCGCTCGACCCACACCGTGCCGGCGCCGTTGACCATGACCTCGTCGACGGCGGGATCGCGCAGCAGCGGCTCCAGCGGGCCCAGCGCGCACGACCGTTCCATCACGCGCGCCACGAGCGCCTCACGCGCGCCGATGTCGAGCACGGCCGCCTCGCGCTCGACCAGCGCCCGGATCCGGCCCTCCAGATCGCCGGGCCCCTCGCTCCCGGCCTCGGCCAGGAGCCGGTCGCGCAAGGAGGCCGCAAGCTGGTCCAGGGCGAAGGCGGGCTCCACGCCACCACTAGGCGGCGACGGCCACGAGCTCTCCCCGGCAGGCGACCACGGCGGCGTCGGAGCGGGGCGTTCTGGACGAGCTAGTGCCGGAGCGCTAGGCGTGAATGCCGAGTTCCGACCCGACGATCGGTCCGCCGACCGGCAACCCCTCGTCGTTGTAGGTCAGGAGCGCGTAGTCATCCGCGGCGTCGGGGTCGCGCCTGACGATCCGTTCGAGCGCCGACCGCGCTTCGTCCTCGTGATCAAACGAATCCACCAGGTTGGCGGTGCTATCGAGGATGACGTAATGAGGCATCACAGTGAGTCTTAGACAGCCTTGATATCGGTGATCGCTTCACGCAGCTTGAACGGATCGGCCCACACGGTCAAATGGTGGGGCTGCCCGGTGTGGGCAAAGTTGAACCCGTGGCCGTCGGACAGTCTGATCTCTGCAACATGGTCGCCGATCTTGGGCCACCGTCGCGCTGTCTCCCTCGCGGCCTCCGGCAACCGGTAGACCGAGATGCCCATGTGCAGGACCGCCGAGTCTCGTTCGACCCTGCGCGGTTCCTCGCTCAACGCGAAATTCGATCGGAGGGAGTTCAACAGCACGGGATCGTCGACCTCTGGGCTACGCACGATACGAAAGACATCGAAGGAGTCCCCCGGCCGGAAGCCTAGAACTGTCAGCCGCGGTGCCCCGAATGTAGTCCTCACAGCGCCGAGCGTAACGCGCTTCGCGCTCGCAGCGCTCAGGCATTCCTTATCGGCCTCCCGGCCCGCGGATGCGGGTCAAGGCAGCCCGATGAACGCCGAAGGCCACCGGGCGTCATGCCCGGTGGCCCTCAGACGGTCGCGGCGGCGTGCCCCCCGTGCAAGCTGTCGATCGTGGTGGCGGGCCCTAGGTTCCGCCGTAGCCGTCCCACGGGTTGGCTCCGCTGGGCGTGGCCGGGCGCGGCCACCGGAACGGGATCTCGTCACCGCTCGACTGGCTGCCATCCCACGGAGGCCAGGAGTTCGTGAAGGGGTGATAGCGCCCGCACGTCGCCGAGTGCGGGTTGGGCAGGCACGGGTTGTACGGCTGGACGCGGAGTCCGACCTGATTGCGCGACCGCTCCATCTCGGTGTAGTTGTCGTAGCCGTCGTGGTCCTGGTCGTCGGCGCCGTCCAGGACGCCGTCGGAGTCGACGTCGGCCACGGTCGGGTCCAGTTCGTAGAACGTGGTCAACGTGTAGTTGATCTCGCTGTTGTACGCCTCGGGCCACCACCCGATCTTGCCGCGGAACGTGTACTCCACGACGTTGGAGAGCCCATCGCCGTCGGCGTCGCGCTCGTCGTCGGTGAGCCTGCCGTTGTCGTCGAGGTCGATCGCGGCGAGGGCGGGCGTGGACGCGGAGATGATGCCGCCACTGTTCTGGGTGCCGTCGCTGTACGCCGTCACCGGGAAGCTGCCGCCCACGAACTTCCAGAGGCGGTACTCCTGGATCAGCGTGAGCCCGTCGCCGTCGAAGTCGTAGTTGGGGTCGCTGCTGTCGAGCGGGTTGGGCCAGGGCCGGCGACCCGGGTACGGAAGCGCCGAGCCGTTGAGGTCGATCGCCGCCTGGAACTCATAGCCGTCGATCATCCCGTCGCCGTCGGTGTCCGCGGTGCACGGATCGAGGCTGTAGGCCCGCTCGACCGCGTTGGACAACCCGTCGGTGTCCGGGTCCGCCGAGGGGTGGGTCAGGGCGGCCTGCTGGCAGTCCTGGTAGGTCCCCGCCGGAGTCGACGAGCCGGGCTTCGGCCTGATGACCGGCGAGAGCTTCGCCGACGTGAAGTGCTTCGAGAAGCGCGAGGAGAGCACCCGCAGCTGGAACCGCGTGGGCACCGCGTCCCCATCGTCCACGGCCAGGAAGGCCGCGAGCTTGTCGGGCACGGTGACGTAGAGCTTCTTCTTGGTCGACAGGCCGCTCTTGACGAAGACGGCGGGCTTGCCACTGCGCTTGAAGACCACGGTGTTGGCGGCCCTGCCGGCGCGGAAGCCCGAGCCGCGGATCGTCAGCTGGTCGCCGACTTCGAGCTTCAGCGGCGAGACCTGCTTGACGACCGGATAGGTCTTGTGCTTGGAGGCAGCCGAAGCGCTCGCGGGCAGCACGGCCAGCAGCGCGCAGGCAACGAGAAGGAGGCGAGGAACGGGAAGTCTCATGCTGATCCGGGCTATCGGCCCCTTCGCCTGGGTCTTGACCGCGCCGGCAGGGCAACTAGACGGTTGACCGATGTCCGCCAACGGACCCTTCAGCCCGTTGGGCGGGGCAAGAGCCGGACCTCGCGAGCCGCCGACACCGCCGCGGTCAGCGCGACTGCCTGGCGCACGCCGACCCGCAGCGAGGCCAGCACGCGGGGCAGCCCGGCGGAGGCGTCGGGACCGGGGGCGGCGCCGGCCGGCCGTGCCTGGAGCACCTCGGCGTCGTTCAGCACCATGCGCGTCGCCGCCGGCCCGCCGGCCCGGCCCTCGTAGGTGACGAGGACGTCGACGCGCGCGCCGGCCGGCATGGCCTCAGCATCGGCCACGGCCAGGACGTCGAGCGCGCGCTCGCCGGGCCCCAGCCTCGGTCCGGCCGAGACCTTCTGGTCGCCCGGGACGCGCAGCAGCGCGGGATCGAGATCGGCGCCGGGCGCGACGGCCACCGCCGCGCGGCGCCCGACGACCAGAGCCGGATCGCCGACGGCGCCGGCCGGCACGTAGCGCGCCGGCACGTGCCTCAGCGCCAGCGCGGCGCGCGCGATGCGCTGACCGGCGGCCAGCGGCACCCGCACCACGACGACGGGGACCGTGGGCCCAAGCTGGCGGCGCAGCGCCGCTTCGCGGCCGGCCA
>DASVFT010000030.1:0-60981 GCA_036379935.1 Solirubrobacteraceae bacterium
TGGCGCTCGCAGGCTAGCGAGCGAGTGCGCCGCTAGCATCGAGCGCCATGGCCGGTCATTCCAAGTGGGCGGGGATCAAGCACAAGAAGGCGATCGTCGACGCACGCCGGGGCAAGCTGTTCACCAAGCTCGCACGCGGCATCACCGTGGCCGCCAAGGAGGGCGGGGGAGACCCGGAGGGCAATCCCGCACTGGCCCTGGCCGTCCAGAAGGCGCGGGACGCCTCGATGCCCAAGGACAACATCGAGCGCGCGATCGCCAAGGGCACCGGCGAAGGCTCCGACGCCGAGGTGCTGGAGGCCGTCCTCTACGAGGGCTACGGCCCGGGGGGCGTGGCCGTCCTCGTCGACGCGCTGACCGACAACCGCAACCGCACCGGCTCGGAGGTGCGCCACGTGTTCACCAAGCACGGCGGCAATCTCGGCGAGCCAGGCTCGGTCGCCTACCTGTTCGACAAGCGCGGCGTGATCGTGGTCGACGCCACGCGCTACGCGGAGGACGACCTGCTGCCCGCCATCGAGGCCGGCGCCCTCGACGTGATCGTGGACGACGACGTGTTCGAGATCCTCACCGAGCCGGCGGACCTCACCGCCGTCCGCGCCGCGCTGGAGCAGGCGGGCGTGGAGCTCGAGGCCTCGGAGGTCGGTCAGCACCCGAAGACACGCGTCCCGATCGACGAGGACGTCGCGGGCAAGCTCATGCGCCTCATCGAGGCGCTGGAGGACAACGACGACGTCAACGAGGTGCACGCCAACTTCGACGTCGACGCCGAGGTCCTGGAACGGGTGGCCGGTTGAACCTTGACTGACTGATGGCCAGGCGCCACCCTCCGCTAATGAACGGGCTAGCGGTCCAGCGCGGCCTGCCGGCGTCGCTGCGCGAGGCAGGGCCGTTCCGGCTTCTCTTCTGGGGGCAGGCGCTGTCGGTCATCGGCGACCGCATCACGCCCGTCGCCATCGCCTTCGCCGTCCTCGATCTCGGCTCGGCGACGGACCTCGGCCTGGTCCTGGCGGCCGGCGGGATCCCCTTCGCGCTCTTCGCGCTGGCCGGCGGCGTGTGGGCCGACCGCGTCGGACGGCGCCGCGTGATGCTCGCGTCCGACGCGGTGCGCGCCATCTGTCAGGCGGCGACCGCCGCGCTGCTGCTCTCCGGCGGCGCCGAGGTGTGGATGCTCGCGGCGCTGGCCTTCGTCTACGGCGCCTCGGCTGCGGTCTTCATGCCCGCGCTCATCGGCCTGATCCCGCAGACCGTGAGCGCGCCGCGCCTGCAGGAGGCGAACGCGCTGCTGGCGCTCACGCGCAGCGTCGCCAACGTGGCCGGGCCGACGCTGGCGGGCGTGATCGTGACCGCCGCGGGCTCCGGCGAGGCGATCGCCGTCGACGCCGCCACCTTCGTGGTCAGCGCGCTGTGCCTCGCTCGCCTGCGCCCGCAGGCGCTGTCGCCGGAGCCCTCGGGCGCCGGCGCCGGCCCCGAGCCCTTCCTGGCCGGCCTGCGCGCGGGCTGGCACGAGGTGCGCTCCCGCGCATGGCTGTCGTGGGGGCTGCTGGCCATGAGCGCCTACCACGTCTTCGTGCTCCCGGCGGTCTTCGTGCTGGGGCCCGCGCTGTCCGAGCGCGAGCTCGACGGAGCGTCGAGCTGGGCGACCATCGTCGCCTGCTTCGGCGTCGGCTCGATCGTCGGCAACGTGCTCGCGCTGCGCCTCCCGCTGCCGCGGCCGGTGTTCATGGCCGCCGTCGCGCTGGTCGGCGCCTCGACGCAGGCCATGATCATCGGCAGCGGGCTGGGGACCATCGGCATCGCGGGCCTCGAGCTTCTGGCGGGGATCTGCGTGGCGCTCTTCTTCACGCTCTGGGACCTCAGCGTCCAGGAGCAGATCCCGCAGCGCTCCGTCTCGCGGGTGAGCGCCTACGACTTCACCGTCTCGATGGGCCTCATGCCCCTCGGCATGGCCGTCTGCGGTCCGATCGCGGACGCCATCGGCCTGCACGCGACGCTGCGCTGGATGAGCGCGATCGGCATCGTCACCGCGCTGGTGTGGCTCGCGCAGCCCTCAGTGCGCGCGCTGCGCCGCCCCGTGCACGCACCGCCCGAGCGCCCTGAGGGCGATCTCGGGGACCGGCCGGTAGCCGTCACGCGCTGAGCGGGGCTATGGTGCGCCCAATGGCTTCGCCGGTCCGACGCCGCCGGATGCCCGCGCCGCTGCGGCGCCAGGCGATCCTGGCCGCCGCGGAGGAGGTCTTCGCGCGCCGCGGCTACCACGGCGCCGCGCTGGACGACATCGCGCAGGCCGCCGGGATCTCGAAGGCGCTCATCTACGAGCACTTCGCCTCCAAGCGCGAGCTGCACGCGTCGCTCGTCAACGCGCACGTGGAGGAGATCTTCCGCCGCCTGCAGGCCAACGCCGACGCGGGGACGACGGGGGAGGAGCGGCTGCGGGGCGGGATCGACGCCTTCCTGTCCTTCGTCGAGGAGCACCGCGAGGCGTGGCGCGCGCTCTTCCGCGACGCCGCCGATCCCGAGGTGGGGGACGTCGTGGAGCGCGTCCAGGCGCAGGGCACGGCGGTCATCGCGGCGCTCATCGCCGCCGACCCCGACGCCCCGCACGATCACCCGCGCACGATCGAGATGCACGCCGCGCTGCTCTCGGGCGGGGTGCAGTCGCTGGCCAACTGGTGGCACGACCATCGGGACGTCCCGCGCTCCGTGCTCGTGGACGGGGCGATGGACTTCTGCTGGGTGGGGCTCGACCGGCTGCGCGTCAGCGCGCTGTCGTGAAGCGCCGCTGGGCCGGGCCGCCGCCGAGGTAGCTCACGAGCGAGGCGACGACCTTGGGGTCGAACTGCGTCCCCGAGCAGCTGATGAGCTCTGCGACCGCCGCGTCGTGCTCCATGGCGCCGCGATAGGCGCGATCGGACGTCATCGCGTGGTAGGCGTCGCAGGCCAGGATGACGCGGCTGCCGATCGGGATCGCCTCGCCCGCCAGCCCGTCGGGGTAGCCGCTGCCGTCGAAGCGCTCGTGCTCGTGGCGCACGATGCGGGCCACGGCGCCCATGCCGGGGATGGCGCGCAGGATGCGCTCGCCGATGAGCGGGTGCTCGCGCATGAGCTCCCACTCCTCGCTCGCCAGCGGGCCGGGCTTGTGCAGGATGCGGTCTGGGATGCCGACCTTGCCGATGTCGTGCAGGAGCGCGGCGTGACCGACGCGCTCGACCTCGACCGCGTCGAGGCCCAGCGCGGCGGCGACCGTCTTGGCCATGTCGACGACCGAGGCGGAGTGCTCGCCGGTGTAGCGGTCGCGCTCGGCCAGCGCGGCGGCCAGGGCGTCGATGACGTCGGCCTGGGCACCGACCGGATCGGGGCCGTCGCCCAGCGGGCGCGCGGCGGTGCGCGCCCCGCCCGCGGCGCGCGCACGGTCCAGGCCCCTCGCGGCCGCGCCCAGGAGGTACTCGATCGTCGTCCCCGCCCGGTGGATGGCGACCCCGGCCGACACGGTGATGAAGCCCGCGTGCGGGAGGTCGCTGCTCTCGAGCTCGGCGATGAGACGCTCACAGCAGGCGTAGGCACCGTCCAGCGGTGTGCCCGGCATGAGCACGGCAAGCTCGTCGGCGCCGGTGCGCCCAACCACGTCGGACACGCGTGTCAGCTCTCGCAGCCGCGCGGCGACCGCCTGGAGCGCGACGTCGCCGGCGAGCCTGCCGCGGCGGGCGTTGAGCGAGCGGAAGTCGTCGATGTCGACGAGCGCCAGCGCGGCCGGCTGCTCGGCGGCGGCGGCGTGCGCGAGCACGGCCTCGGCGTCGCCGCGGAAGGCGTCGACCGTCAGCAGGGAGGTGAGGGGGTCGGTCCGCGAGCGGTCCGCGAGCCGGGCTTCGAGGCCCGCGACCCGGTGGTTGGCCTCCGCCAGTGCGCGCCGCAGCTCGTGATGGTCCCCCCACAAGAACACGCTGCCGTCATCGGTGGCATGGAGCTTTGCATTGAGGGCGTGGACGGATGGCCCAGGCCCGCGGCCAGGGCCATGGCCGGCGGGCGGGAAGGCATCCGGGGCGCCACGGAGAATGCAGTCCGGATGGTGGTCCTCGGCGTCGATCCCGGCCTCGCCAACTGCGGCTTCGGCGTCGTCGTTCGCCGTGGCCATCGGATGGTTGCGGCCGACGGCGGCGTGATCAAGACCGCCGCTGAACACCCCCCGGAGCGGCGGCTGGCCATGCTGCACGAGGCCATCTCGGGGCTCATCGACGAGCACGGGCCCGACGCCGTCGCGCTCGAAGCACTGTATTTCGGTGAGAACGTTCGCACAGCTTTCGCGGTGGGCCAGGCGAGGGGCGCCGTGCTCCTCGCCGCCGGTCAGGGCAGCGTGACGTGCTTCGACTACACCCCGCAGCAGGTCAAGGGCGCGGTCTGCGGGTCGGGCCGGGCCGACAAGGGCCAGGTCGCGCGGATGGTCCAGGCGCTGCTGTCGCTGCCCGAGCCGCCGCGGCCCGACCACGCCGCCGATGCGCTGGCCGTCGCCATCTGCCACGCCAACCATGCGCCGCTGGCGGCGGCCGCCGTGGCCGGATGATCGCGCTCGTCGCCGGCGAGGTGGCCGTCCGCCGCCCCGACCACGTGGTGGTCGAGACCGCGGGCGGCGTGGGCTACCGCCTGGCCGTCTCCAGCGAGACGCTGCGCCAGGTACCCGGCGTGGGACGGGCGGTGTCGCTCCACGCGCACCTCGTGGTGCGCGATGACGCACTGGCCCTCTACGGCTTCGCCACCGAGGAGGAGCGCGACCTCTTCCTGGCCCTGATCGGGGTCCAGTCGGTGGGGCCGAAGGTGGCGCTTGCCGTCCTCAGCGGCGGGACCCCGCGCGAGCTGGTGGCGGCGCTGGTGGCCGGCGACGTGGCCCGCCTCCAGGCCGTGCCGGGCATCGGCAAGCGCACGGCCGAGCGCATCGTCGTCGAGCTGCGCGAGAAGGTGGGCGTCGAGGCCGAGCCCTCCACCGGCCCCATCACGGTGACGCGCGGCGACGACCCGCGCCTCGTCGCGCGCCAGGGCCTGCTCGAGCTCGGCTTCCAGCCGGCGGAGGCCCAGGCGCTGCTCGAGGGGGCCGAGGGCGAGACGGCCGAGGAGCTGCTGGCCAGCGCCCTGCGAGGAGCCCGCGCGTGAGCATCGACCGCATCCACACCCCTGCCGATCGCATCCACACCCCTGCCGCACTGGACGGCGAGGACGAGCTCGACCGCTCGCTGCGGCCGCGCACGCTCGACGAGTTCGTGGGCCAGGACGGGCTGCGCTCGCAGCTCCAGGTCTCCATCGAGGCCGCGTCCGCGCGTGGCGAGCCGCTCGACCACGTGCTCCTCGCCGGTCCGCCCGGGCTGGGCAAGACGTCGCTGGCGCAGATCGTGGCCGCCGAGCTCGACGTGCCGTTCGTGCAGACCGCCGGACCGGCCCTCGAGCGCAAGGGCGACATCGCCGCGCTCCTGACGGCGCTCGAGCCGCGATCGGTCTTCTTCGTCGACGAGGTCCACCGCTTGAACCGCGCGCTCGAGGAGACCTTCTACCCGGCCATGGAGGACCGGCGGCTGCCGATCACGATCGGCCAGGGCGCCGGGGCCAAGGTGGTGACGCTCGACCTGCCGCCGTTCACGCTCATCGGCGCCACCACGCGGGCGGGGCTGCTCACGACGCCGCTGCGCGACCGCTTCGGCATCCACCATCGCTTCGAGCCCTACGGCGTCGACGACCTGGCGCGGATCGTGCGCCGGTCGGCCGCGATCCTCGACGTGACCCTCGACGAGGCCGGCGCCTGGGCCATCGCCGAGCGCGCGCGGGGCACGCCCCGCGTGGCCAACCGCCTGCTCAAGCGCGTGCGCGACTGGGCCGAGGTGCGCGGCAGCGGCGTGGTCGACGACGTCGCCGCCGACGCCGCCCTCGCTCTCCTCGAGGTCGACGAGCTCGGCCTCGACCGCCTCGATCGCGACATCCTCATGGCGGTGTGCGAGCAGTTCGCCGGCGGCCCCGTCGGGCTCTCGACCCTCGCCATCGCCGTCAACGAGGAGCCCGACACGCTCGAGGACGTCTACGAGCCCTACCTCCTCCAGCGCGGGCTGCTCCAGCGTACCCCCCGCGGCCGCGCCGCCACCCGCCGCGCCTACGAGCACCTGGGCCTCGACCCCCCGCGCGAAGCGGCGTTGTTCTAGGGGCGGGCGCCGGGGCGCGGGGTCCGCCGTCCGCGTCGCTGGGGGCGCTGTCCGCGTCGCTTGGGCGCGCCGTCCGCGCCGCCGGGCCCTGGCGCGCTCACACGTCGGTGGTCGCGAATGGGCGGCGAGGGAGGGGGTCCATCGCTTTGGCTCGAACTGCCCCGGATCAGCCCCGGTTTCCGGGGCCAAAGCGGGGCAGTTGGGGCGATCACGAGCGGTGGGGCCACCGCGGGCAGAGGGGCTCCTCCCTCAGTGCCCTTCGCGACCATCCACCTTGTGAGCTCGCCAGGGCCCGGCTGCGTGGACCCGAGCGCCGGCGGGCTGCCGTCCGCGTCGCGGGGGGGCGCTGTCCGCGTCGGGGGGGCGCTGTCCGCGTCGCTTGGGCCCGCCGTCCGCGCCGCCGGGCCGTGGCGCGCTCACATGTCGGTGGTCGCGAATGGGCGGCGAGGGAGGGCAGCCGATCGCTTGCGGCCCGAACTGCGTCGCTTTGGCCCCGGAAACCGGGGCTGATCCGGCGCAGTTCGGGAGATCAGTGGGGTGGGCGCAACCGCGGGCAGAGTGCGCCCCTCCCTCAGTGCCCCTCGCGACCACGTACCTTGCGAGCTCGCCAGGGCCCGGCTGCGCGGACCCGAGCGCCGCGGGCGTGGACCCGAGCGCCGCGGTCGCGGACGCAAGCACCCGGCGGGCGCCCCTACGCACAGGGCCGCGCCGCGCCCAGGTCCGTCCGGCGCCGCGCGGTGATCTCCAGCCCCGCCGGGCTCCGCCGCAGCGGCACCGCCTTCCCGTTGGCGGTCACGCGGGTCGTCTGCAGCCCGACGTTCAGGCGGATGACGCGGGCGCGGAAGCTGCGCGAGCCGGTCAGCGTGCCGTTGAAGAGCTGACGGCCGTCGCCCTCGACGCACAGGAACGTCGGCCGGGTGGCGCTGAGGCGGACGGTGACGCGGCGGCGGGCGGCCCGCGCCGCCGCCGCGCGGCGCTCGCGGGCGCGGCGCTCGCGGGCGCGGCGGTCGGCCGCGCGGTGGTCGGGCGTCGGCGTGGGCGCGGAACTCGTGGTCTCGGGCTCCGCTCCGCCGGGCGTCGTCGCGGCCGGGGCGGTCGTCTGCGTCGGGCTCGGCGCGGCGGTCCTCTCGGTCCACGGAGGCAGGTCGGATGCGCGCTCGGTGCTCGAGGTGTCGAGTGTGCTGGCCAGCGCCGCCCCCGCGCCGAACACGGCCACGAAGGCCACGAGGCCGCGCAGGACGGGGTGGCGCTTGCCGCTCCGCACCTCGAGCAAGACGCGCTGGCCGGGTTGCGCCTCGAGCAGGTCGGGCACGGTGGCCACGCCGGCCAGGGCCAGCGCCCGGCCCGCCCGGCGCCGGGCGTCGAGCGTGGGCTCCGGCGCGCCGAAGGCCGTCAGGAGCTGGTCGAGCGTGGGGCGACGGTCGGCCGGTCGTCCGCGCCGCACGGCCCGCGCGATGCGGTCGGCCACGGCGAGGTCGCGCGCGGAGACAAGTTCGGGCTCGACCATCCGCTCGGTTCCTACCACGCGACCGGGGCGGGGCGCACGTCGAGGTCGTACCCTAGGGGCCAGCGATGCCTCATCTGTTCATCTGCCCCAACTGCGGGCACCGCACGACTGAGTCCGATCGCACCGCTGGCTTCAGGCGCCAGGCCAAGGGCTGCTCGCGGTGCGGCTTCGGCTTCCTCTTCGAGCTCCTCGACGACTACTACCCCGCGCCCGACGCGGCCTTCTTCGTCTGCGACTCCGAAGGGCGCGTCATCGGCTGCGGGCGAGGCTCGTTCGAGCTCACCGGCCTCGACGACGAGCGGGTCATCGGGCGCCCAGTCAACGACGTGCTGGGCCTGCGCTTCGACAACGGCGACGACCCCGTAGGCACCGTGCTCGAGTGGGGCGTGCGCGCGCTGAACAAGCCCGTCGAGGTCAACGCCGAGGGCGATCTGCCCGCGCGCGCGACCGCCGACCTGTTCCCCGCCTACGATGAGGACGGCGGAATGCTGCTGGTCCTGACTCCGGCCAAGTAGCCGCGCCGCCCGCCCTCCATGACCGACCGCCGTCGCAACCTCTTCGTCCTGCTCCTCGTCGCGGGCCTGCTCATCGCCTCCGTGGCGGTGATCGCCGTCAAGCCCACGCGGCTGGGACTGGACCTCAAGGGCGGCGTCTCGCTCATCTACCAGGCCAAGCCGACCAAGCAGTCGCAGGTCACCGGCGACGCCATCGACCGCGCGCTGGACATCATGCGCAAGCGCGTCGACCAGCTCGGCGTGTCCGAACCGGAGCTCCAGCGCTCCGGGCCCGACCAGATCGACGTCTCGCTGCCCGACGTCAAGAACGCCGACGAGGCCGCCTCGCAGGTCGGCACGACGGCGCAGATGTACTTCTACGACTGGGAGGGCTCGGTCCTCGGGGCGAACTGCAAGCCGGATCCGCAGAACACCCAGCTCACCGGCGGCGCCGCGGCGGGCTCGGCGGCCGTCGCGCTGTCCCAGTACGACGCGGTGACCCGCGGGGCGAAGTGCCCGCGCACGGACACCGGCAAGGAGTCCTCGGCCGACAAGCTCTACCTCGTCGACAAGAAGGCCAAGAAGGTCCTGGCCGGGCCCGAGGAGAACGAGACCGACCTGCGCCGCGACGCGGCGACCAAGAAGATCGCGTTCGACCCCGCGCAGATCGTCAAGGTGCCGCAGGGCGTCGTGCTCGTCCGCGCCGAGCAGCCCGATCCCAAGGCCAAGCCGCTGGATCGCTGGTTCGTGCTCAAGGACCAGCCCGTCCTCAACGGCACCAAGATCAAGAACCCCGAGCAGAACTTCGACAACGGCCCGGGGGAGAGCGGCGCGCCCAACGTCACCTTCGACTTCACCGGCGGCGGCGCGGGCACGTGGGAGAAGTTCACGCGCCAGCTGTCGCAGCGCGGCGCCGACTCGTCCCTGGCGCTGGGCGGCGGCGACGCCGCCAACCAGCACTTCGCGATCGCGCTCGACAACGAGCTCATCTCGGTGCCGCAGATCGACTTCCGGCAGTACCCCGACGGCATCAACGCCAGCGGCGGGTCGCGCATCTCCGGGGGCTTCACGATCGAGTCGGCGCAGCGGCTGGCCAACCTGCTCAAGACCGGCGCGCTGCCCATCAAGCTGCAGCTCATCTCGTCCTCGCAGGTCTCGGCCACCCTGGGCAAGCAGGCGCTGCACCAGGGCCTGATCGCGGGGATCGCCGGCTTCGCGATCGTCGCCCTCTTCCTGCTCGCCTTCTACCGCATCCTCGGCCTCATCGCGGTGGGCGCGCTCTTCGTCTACGCGATCTTCTTCTACGCGCTGATCGAGCTCATCCCGATCACGCTGACCCTGCCGGGCATCGCGGGACTGATCCTGACGATAGGCGTGGCGGCCGACGCGAACATCGTCATCTTCGAACGCGTCAAGGAGGAGCTGCGCGGCGGAAGATCGATCCCGGCCGCCATCGCCGCCGGCTACAAGCGCGGCCTGTCGGCCATCGTCGACGCCAACGTCGTGACCTTCATGGTCGCGTTCATCCTCTTCCTGGTGGCGACCGCGGGGGTCAAGGGGTTCGCCTTCACGCTGGGCGTCGGCACCCTGGTCTCGTTCTTCACCGCCGTGCTGCTCACGCAGGCCGTGCTCGGGATGATGGGTCGCTCCAAGCTGATCCACAGCCCCGCTGCCCTGGGGGCCCGTAAGCAGCGTGAGCGGCGCCACTTCGACTACATGGGCGCGTCGCGCTGGTTCTTCTCGATGTCCGGCGTGATCCTGCTGATCGGCGCGCTCGCCCTCGGCGGCAAGGGCCTGAACTTCGGCATCGACTTCAAGTCGGGCACGCGCATCAAGGCCGAGCTCACCCGGTCGGCCGACGAGGCCGGCGTGCGCAGCGCGATCGCCCCCAGCGGCTTCGCCGACGCCGAGATCCAGCGCATCAGCGGCCAGGGCGCGGGCAACAACGCCTTCCAGATCTCCACCAAGACGCTCAGCGAGGGGCAGCGCAACGTCATCCGCCAGGACCTGCAGCAGAAGTTCGGGGTCAAGTCCTACGACTTCGACTTCATCGGCCCCACCTTCGGTCAGACGGTGGCCAAGAACGCGGTCGTCGCGATCATCGCCTCGCTGTTCGTCATCTCCATCTACATCGCGCTGCGCTTCGAATGGAAGTACGCGGTCCCGGTGCTCATCGCGTTGATGCACGACCTGCTGATCACCAGCGGCGTGTACTCGCTCCTCGGCCGGGAGGTGACGACGTCGACGGTCGCGGCGCTGCTCACCATCTTGGGCTACTCGCTCTACGACACGATCATCGTCTTCGACCGCGTGCGCGAGAACGTGCCGCGCATGCCGCGCGCCGCCTTCACGCAGATCGTCAACCGCTCCATGAGCGAGGTCATCACCCGCTCGCTGGCGACGTCGTTCTGCACCGCCCTGCCGATCCTGGCCCTGCTGCTGTTCGGCGGCAACACGCTGAAGGACTTCGCCTTCGCCCTGCTCGTGGGCGTCGTCTCCGGCACGTACTCGTCGATCTTCATCGCCTCCCCGGTGCTCACGCACTGGAAGGAGCGCGAGCCGGTCTACATGCGCCGGCGCCGGCGCATCGCCGAGGAGAACGGCGGGCTCGTGCCCGCGTACGCGGTCGCCTCCGCCGGCGCGCCGGTCGACGTGGCGCCGGCCGAGAAGGTGCGCCGGCCGCGCCGGATCACGGAGCCCGACGACCCGCAGCGCGGCGTGTCGCAGGCCGAGTTCGACGACATGGTGCGCGACCTCCACGTCGACGCGCCGCCGACCGCGACGGCCGAGCGCGACCCCGCCGCCGACCTCGACCCGGAGGACCTCGTGCTCAAGGACGACAAGGTCAAGCGCGACAAGCCCAAGCGCCCGCGCAACCGACGCCACGGGAGGAGCCGCTAGCCATGGCCATGCTCGCCTGGGTCATGATGGGCCTCGCCATCTGGCACTTCACCATCTTCGTGCCCGACCGCTTCTGGGGCGGGATCGTCGGCGCCTTCGTCGGCGCGCTCTTCGGCGCGATCATCTGCGGCCTCATCGTCAACGGCCTGACCGTCCCCGGCGAGGGCGACACGCACGTCCTCCAGGCGCTCGAGGCCATCCCCGGCACGCTCATCGGCATCGCCGTCGTCTACTTCGAGGGCATCCGCCGCGGCAACGCCGCGCTCGAGCTGTAGCTCGGCGCGGCCGCGCGCGTGCTCGAAGGCGGTCGCGAGGGCGGCCGCCGCCAGGAGCACGAGGAACGGATCGATCGGCGTGCGGTAGCGCGGCGTCTCCACCACGAGGAAGACGACGCTTCCGAACATCAGCAGCGGGACCGCCCAGACGAAGGGCGGGGCACGCCGGGCGCGGCGGGTGACCAGGCCGCCCAGCGCCAGGCCGCCGACGATCCAGAAGCAGAGGATGCCGCGGTCGGCCCACGTGTGGTCGATGGTGATGGTGGCCGCCGTCGCGCGCGACCGGCGGCGACCGGCGAGGTCGAGCATGCGCCGCGTGTTCCACCAGCCGACCTTGGCCACGAACAGCGGGTGCTGGCCGATGTAGTGCAGCGCGGCGCTGCGCAGCTCGCGCTCGAGCACCGGCTCGGGGGTCGTGTCGACGCGCTGGTACAGCTTGGCGTAGTCGGGGACGTGCTTGAGCCCCTGCCAGGCCGCGGGGTTCTGGGTGTCGGCGCGGACCGCGTCGTTGTAGGTGCCGGCGAGGGCTGACCCCAGTTGGGTGGAGACGGGCACGAAGGCGTGCAGCTCCACGGCGTTGCGGATCGTCCACGGCGCGACGGTGAGCAGCGCGACGGCCACGAGCGCCAGCGGCGGCCCCAGGGCCGCGCGCGAGCGCCACGGGCGCGCGTCCCAGACCGCCCACACCAGGGGAAGCAGGAGGATGATCGCGTTGGCGCGCGTGAGGATGGCCAGGCCGCCGAGCGCGCCGGCCAGCAACGCCCAGCGGTAGCGATGGCGCGAGCGGCGATGGGCCATCGCGGCCACCAGGGCGGCGAGCATGAACGCGTCGAAGAGCGGCTCGGACATCACCGCGCCGCCCACCGTGATCAGCGGGACGTAGAGGGCACTGAGCCCGAGGCCCACGAGCCCGACGCCCCACCCCCATAGCTGGGCGGCCAGCACGCCGACCAGCACGACCACCGCCGTGCCGACGAACGCCTGTGCGACCCGGGCCACGTGCAGCCGGCGCGGGTCGGGCGCGCGCTCCACCCCGAACACGCGGTAGACGCCGCCCAGGAAGTAGGGGTAGCCCGGCGGCCGGAAGGCGGTCGGCCGGCCGTGCGCCAGCGTCTTCGAGAAGCCGTCGCCCTCGGCGATCGACCGCGCGTGCACGTCGTAGTCGCGGGCGTCGTGGCGCAGCTTGTAGCCCGGCGTGGCGTCGACGTAGGCCAGTCGCAGGCCCAGCGCCCCTGCCACCAGCGCCACCGCCGCCACGCCGACCCAGCGCGCCCGCATCGGGCTATGCGTCGGCGTCGCCGGCGTCCGTGCTTCCGAGGTGGCGGGCCGACCGGCGCAGCAGCGGCCAGCGCCCGCGGCGGCGGTCGATGGCGAAGCGCCAGAGCACGCCCAGCGTCTGCACGCCGTAGCGGACGCTGGTCGGCAGGTCGACGCTCGAGGCCTCGTGGAAGTAGCGCGTGGGGATCGGCACCTCGACGATGCGCGCGCCGCGCGCCAGGACCTGGGCGAAGATCTCCTGGTCGAAGACGAAGTCGTCGGAGTTGCGCAGGAAGGGGATCGAACGCAGGAGGTCGGCCGAGAAGGCGCGGTAGCCGGTGTGGTACTCCGACAGCCGCACGCCGAAGACCCGGTTCTCGATGCCCGTGAGCAGTCGATTGCCCAGCCACTTCCAGCGCGGCATGCCACCGGCGATGGCCCGGTCGCGGAGGATCCGCGAGCCGATGACCATGTCGGCTTCGCCGGCCAGGATCGGCTCGACCATCTCCGGCACCAGCGCCGGGTCGTACTGGTCGTCGGCGTGCACCATCACGATGACGTCGGCGCCGTCGAGCAGGGCGCGCGCGTACCCGGTCTTCTGCCCGGCGCCGTAGCCGCGGTTGCGCGGATGGCGCACGACGTCGAACCCGGCCTCTAGGGCCATCTTCGCGGTGGGATCGCGGCTGGCGTCGTCGACGAGCAGGGTGCGGTCGGCGGAGTCGACGCCGATCTCGTCGGCCACGTTGCCGATCGTCCGTGCGGCCTCGTAGGCCGGGAGCACGAGCGTCACGGTGGCCTTGCCGCCGCGGTGGCGCAGCAGTGGCCGGGGCGCTCGCTGGACCTCGACGCGCCGGGCGATCATCACGCGCTCGTCCCGCAGCGCGAGGCGCAGCGAGAGGTCGCTGGGCAGGCGCCGCGCGAGCGCGTCCACCGGCGCCTGCGCCGGCCCCAGGCGCTCCGCCAGCCCGCTGACCCAGCGCCGCGCCGAGAACGACCTCACGAGCGGCTCGTCGGCGGTGACCACCAGTCCCTGCGCGCCCAGCAGCTCGCGCAGCGTCGCGCGCGGCAGGAGGCAGGCGTGGGCGGGGACGTAGCCCCACCAGCGCCGGCCCGCCAGGCGCGCGGTCAGCGACGACGGGTCGGGCGTCACGACGCACAGCGCGCCGTCGGGACCCAGCAGGCGGGCGCAGCGCTCCACCGCGCCCACCGGGTCGTCGAGGTGCTCGAGCACGTCGGCGAGGACCACGACGTCGAAGCCGTCCCACACGCCGAACTCCTCGAGCGGGACCTCGCGCACGTCGAGATCGAGCTGCTCGCGCGCGTGGCGCGCCGCCGAGCGCGAGAGCTCGAGTCCCACCACGTCGTAGCCGCGCCGCCGCGCCTCGTCGAGCAGCAGGCCGTACCCGCAGCCGACGTCGAGCAGGCGCCCGCCGCCGACCTGCACCCCGATGAGGTCGAGCAGATGGGCGGCGGTGGCGCGGCGCCCGGCCTCCTCCTCGAGGTAGGCGTCGTCGCGCATGTCGCGATAGAGCTCGTGCAGGTCGTCGCCGGCCGGGAGCTGGGGCTGCTGCACGGTCCCGCACTCCGCGCACGCGAGCAGGTCGCCGTGCCGGCCGACCTCGTGCTGCGACGGAGCCAGGGCCGCGGCCAGCGGCACGCCGTTGCCGTTGCCGGAGACGAGCAGGCTCAGATCGCCGTCGCACACGCGGCAGGGCACGCCCGTCGACATGGCGGAAGCTTCCCCCACGGCCCGGCGACCCTACACGTCGTCGCCAAGCGCCAGCGCCGCCACGCGCGCCCGCCCGGCGCGGCCCGCCAGCTCGGCCGCCTCGGCGCGCCGCGGGTCGTCGGGGCGCCGGGCGAGGTTCAGCTCGGCCAGGCGCGTCGCCGCGACGCACGCGGCCTCGGCGAGCAGGGCGCCCGCCACGGCGTCGCCGCGCAGGTGGGGGTTGCCGCTGCGGGCCGCCTCCGCGGCCAGCGTGGCGACCTCGGCGGCGGCGCGAGCCACCGCCAGGGGACTGTCCGCGGCCTCCGACAGCGCCGCGTCCAGCCGCCCGGCCCGTCCGGGCTCGTCGGGCGGGCGCCGCAGCGCCTCGAGCACGGGCTCGTAGGCGTGCAGCTCCTGCTCGGCGAGCGCGAGCGCCTCGGCGCGCAGGTGGCCGGCGCGTGCTCGCAGCGCGGCCATGCGCTCGTGGCGCTCGGCGTGCTCCGCGCGCGCCAGCGTGAAGGCGGCGGCCATCTCGGCCAGCCCGGCCGCCATCGCGCAGGCCAGCGCGCACGACGACCCGCCGCCCGGCGCAGGGGACTCGGCGGCGACGTCCTCGAGCAGCTGGCCGAGCGAGCGGTCGGCGAGGCCGTCCATGCCGGGACCCTAGAACAGCCCGACCGTGCGCCCGTCCGCGTCGATGTCGACGTTCAGCGCGGCGGGCGTCTTGCCCAGGCCGGGCATCTGCGTGATGTCGCCGCACAGCGGCACCAGCCATCCCGCGCCGGTGTAGGCGCGCACGTCGCGCACCGCCAGCCGGAAGCCCTCGGGCGCGTTGAGCAGCTCGGGGTCGGCGGACAGCGACAGGTGCGTCTTGGCCATGCAGATCGGCAGGTGATCGAGCCCGTCCTTGATGAACTGCTCGATCTTGCGCTCCGCCTCGGGGTAGAGGTAGACGTCCGAGGCGCCGTAGACGCGCTTGGCCACGGCCTCGATCTTCTCGACGACGTGGTCGGAGTCGCGGTACAGCGGCTGGAAGTCCGACGGCTGCTCGCACGCCTCGACCACCGCGCGCGCCAGGTCGGCGGCACCCTCGCCGCCGCGCGCGAAGCCCTCGTTGACCTCGGCGGCGACCGCCCCCGCCTTCACGGCGAGGTCGCGCACGAGGGCGACCTCCTCGTCGGTGTCGCCGGGCCGGCGGTTGATCGCCACCACGCACGGCAGGCCGAACTCGCCGACGATCCCCAGGTGGCGGCGCAGGTTGGCCATGCCGGTCTCGAGGGCGACCAGGCCCTCGGCGGCGTCGACGCGCGGGTCGTCGTCGATCCCGCCGTGATGCTTCAGCGCGCGCACCGTGCACACCAGCACGACGCAGCTCGGGGTCAGCCCGCCCACGCGACAGACGATGTCGAAGAGCTTCTCCATGCCCATGTCCGACCCGAAGCCCGACTCGGTGACGACGTACTCGCCGAGCTTGAGTCCGATGAGGTCGGCGACGAGCGAGGAGTTGCCGTGCGCGATGTTGGCGAACGGGCCGCAGTGCATGAGGCACGGCTGGCCCTCGAGCGTCTGGATGAGGTTGGGCTTGATGGCGTCCTTGAGCAGCACCGCCATCGCGCCCGCCGCGCCGAGGTCCTCGGCCGTGACCGGCTTGCCGCCGTCATAGCTATAGGCGACCGTGATCGCCCCGAGGCGCCGACGCAGGTCCTGGAGGTCCTTGGAGACCGCGAGGATGGCCATGACCTCCGAGGCCGCGGTGATGTCGAAGCCGGTCTCGCGCGGATAGCCGTTGGCGCGCCCGCCGAGCCCGATCGTCATCTGGCGCAGCGCGCGATCGTTCATGTCCACCGCGCGGCGCCAGCCGATCCGCAGCGCGTCGATCTGATGGGGGTTGCCGTGCAGGATGGAGGCGTCCAGGAGCGCGGCCAGCAGGTTGTTGGCGGCGCCCACCGCATGGATGTCGCCGGTGAAGTGCAGGTTGAGGTCCTCCATCGGCACGACCTGCGTGAGGCCGCCTCCGGCGGCGCCGCCCTTGATGCCGAAGACCGGGCCCAGCGACGGCTCGCGCAGGCACAGCACGGGCTTGCGCCCGATGTGGCCCAGCCCCTGGGTCAGCCCCACGGCGGTCGTGGTCTTGCCCTCGCCCGCGCGCGTGGGCGTCATGCCCGCGACGCACACGAGCTTGCCGTCGGGCAGGCCGCTGAGGCGATCGAGGACGGAGAGCGGGATCTTGGCCTTGTAGCGGCCGTAGGGCTCGATCTCCTGGGCTTCGAGGCCGGCCTGCTCGGCGATCGACTCGATCGGTTGAAGCTCGTGCTCTTGGGCGATCTCCAGGCTGCTCTTCACGCTTGCTCCGGGGTTCGTGGTGTCAGTGGCTGACGGCGGCGGCGGCCAGCTCGGAGACGAGCCGGTCGTCGTAGAAGCGCTCCAGTGCGAACGGAGCGATCAGGTCGGGCGTGCGGCCGGTGTCGACGAGCTCGGCCAGCGTCTGGCCCACGATGGGCGCCGCCTTGAAGCCGTAGGTGCCCCAACCGGCCGAGACGTGGAAGTTCTCGACCTCGGTCTGGCCCAGGATCGGGCTGTAGTCCGGGCTGAGGTCGCACAGGCCCGCCCACGAGCGCAGCATGCGCGCGCGCTCGAGCTGCGGGAAGAGCTCGAGGCTGTGGCGCGTGACCTCCTGCAGGAAGTTCAGCGTGCCCTGCATGCGGTACGTGGTCCACGGCTCGATCTCGGCGCCCATGAGGAACTCGCCGCGGTCGGTCTGGGAGATGTAGACGTGCATCTGCGAGGAGACGATGACCACGTCGAGCAGCGGCTTGAGCGGCTCGGTCACGCACGCCTGGAGGATGTGGGTGGTGATCGGAAGCTCCACGCCGGCCATGTCGGCGATCAGCGTGCTCCAGCCGGCGGTGGCGTTGATGACCTGCCCGGCCCGCACGGTGCCGCGGTTCGTGCGCACGGCGTCGATGCGCCCGTTCGTGCGCTCCAGGCCGAGGACCTCGGTGTACGGATGGATCTCCGCGCCGCCCGCGTCGACGCCGCGGGCGAAGCCCCACACCACCGCGTCGTGGCGGATGATGCCGCCCGGCGGGTGGTAGAGCGCACCCATGATCGGATAGGTCGCGTCCTCGGAGACGACCATGGCGGGGGCCAGGCGCTTGACCTCGTCGGGCCCGATCAGCCGCGAGTCGATGCCCTGCAGGCGGTTGACCTCGGCGCGGTTGGCCATCACGAACAGCGCGCGATCGGAGTGCGCGAGCGTGAGGTGGCCGCACTGCGAGAACAGCAGGTTGAAGTTCAGCTCCTGCGAGAGGCCTTCGTAGAGCTTGACGCTCGCGTCGTAGAAGCGCGCGCCCTCGGGCGTCTTGTAGTTGGAGCGCAGGATCGTGGTGTTGCGCCCGGCGGCGCCCGAGCCGATGTAGGACTTCTCGAGCACGGCCACGTCGGTGATCCCGCGCTGGCGCAGGTAGTAGGCGGTGGCCAGGCCGTGCGAGCCGCCGCCGACGATCACCACGTCGTAGGAGTCCTTCAGCTCGCTGCGCGGCCGCCACATCCGCCGGCGGCGGAAGATGTCACGCATGCGGCACGCCCCCGAGGCGCTCGGCGGCGTCGGCGACGACCGTCCACATGTACTCGCCCAGGGCCCACCCGAAGAGCATGAGGAAGCGGTCCTCGTCCTCGCGCAGGACGAAGCCCGGCGTGCGCGCGACCGAGCCCGGACGGAAGCCGTGGACCGGCGTGGCCTGCGGCCGCAGGTCGAGCGCGCAGAAGCGCGCGAACACCTCCCGAGCCTGCGGCCCGGCGATCGTCAGCGCCGCGAAGGCGGTGGTCACGTCGACGTGGTCCTCGACCGCATCCCGCGCCCCGCCGATCACGAGCGTCCGGTCGGGGGTGATCGGACACCACCACGCCCCGTTCGTCCTCGAGGCCAGTCCGGGCGTGAGGTCGTGTCGACCGTGGACCTCGAGCTTGGTCAGGTGCGAGCTGTCGGTCCAGGTCACCGGGGCGTCGGGCGTCTCGCCGGCGTAGGCCACGGCGACGTTCCAGCCGTCGCGCACCGCCATGCGCGCGCCGGCGGCGAGCGCCTGGCGCTCCATCGGGCTGCGGGCGACGGCGCCCTGGGCGTCGGGCCGCAGGAACTCGAGGGTCACGAGCGCAGCACCTCGCCGTCGGGGTCGTAGAACGGCTTGGTCACCACGGCGGCGCGGAGCGTGCGGCGGTCGTCGGAGATCGTGATCGACGCGCCGTCGGCCGCCAGCGCGGCCGGAACCCACGCCATGCCGATGACGCGACCGAGCTGGCGCGAGTGGCGCGCGCTCGTGACCTGTCCCGCCGGCGCGCCGCGCTCGTCGAGGATGGCCGCCCCCTCGGTGGGCACGTCGCCGTCGGCGAGCGTGAACCCGACGAGCGCCGTCTCGCCCGGATGCTCGGAGGCGTGCTCCAGCGCCCACTTGCCGATGAAGTCCTCGTCCTTGTCGAGCTTGACGATCCACGGCATCGCGGCGCCGTACGGGGTGGACTCCGAGTCGGTGTCCTGGCCGACGAGGATGTGCTGCTTCTGCAGTCGCAGGATGCGCTGAGGCTCCAGGCCGAACGGCCGGATCCCGTGCGGAGCGCCCGCCTCGAGGATCGCGTCCCACACGTCCTGCCCGTAGGCGGTGGGGAAGTGGATCTCGTAGCCGACCTCGCCCACGAAGCCGATGCGCAGGATGAGGCTCGGCACGCCCGCGACCCGCGCGCGCTTGCCGTCGAGGTAGGCGAACGCCTCGCTGGAGCAGTCCAGGTCGGTGAGCGCGCGCATGATCTCGCGGGCGCGCGGCCCCGCCAGGTTCACGGCCGCCAGGCCCTGCGTGACGTCGGTGAGACGGACGTCCATGCGCCAGTCGGCCAGCCACCACGAGAACCACTGCTCGACCGCCCCGGCGCCGCTGGAGGTCGTCGTCACGTAGAAGGTCTCGTCGTCCAGGCGACAGATCGTGCCGTCGTCCATGATCCGGCCGGCGTCGGAGGTCAGCACGCCGTAGCGGATGCGGCCGGGCTGGAGGTTCGAGAAGCGATTGGGATAGAGGCGGTCGAGGAACGCGCCCGCCTCCGGCCCGGCGACGAGCAGCTTGCCGAGCGTGGAGACGTCGATGAGCCCGGCCGCCTCGTGGACGGCCAGCGCCTCGCCCTGCGGGTCGCCGTAGTCGTAGGCGCGGCGCCAGTCGCCTGCCCACAGCACGCGCGCGCCCAGGTCGCGGTGGCGCGGATGGATCGACGAGCGCTTGGCCGGCTCGAACGGGCGCCCGGCCAGCGCGCCCAGGGGGACGGCGGACCACGGCGGGCGGGCCGTCGTGGTCCCCACCTGCTGAAGATCCTGGCCGGTCTCGCGCGCCATCAGCCGCACCGCCGGCAGTTGGCACATGCGACCCTGGCACGGCCCCATGGTGACCGTCGTGTAGCGCTTGGACAGCTCGATCGAGTCGTAGCCCTCCTCGACGCTCAGGTGGATGTCCTTGGCCGTGACGTCCTCGCACAGGCAGGCGAAGCACTTGCCGCGCTCGTACCCGGCCACCGCGGGCGCCACCGCCTCGGGCGCGCGCCGCGCGCTCGCCGGCCTGAGCCGCTCGCGCAGCGCCTGGACCTGCGTGCGCGACGCGGCGTCGCCGAGGCCCAGGCCGTGGGCGGCATCGCCGCCGGCGATCTGACCGGAGAGCTCGATCGCCTCCAGCCCGCCCGCGCCGGCGACGTCGCCGGCGGCGAGCACGCCTTCGGGAAGCTCGGCGAGGGCGAAGTGGCCGCGGGCCGGGTCGTAGGCGGTCCGCGCGCCGGCCTGGGCCAGCAGCGACGTGGCCGGCGTGACGCCGCCGGACACGACGATGAGATCGCACTCGAAGCGCCGCTGGCTCGCCGCGCGGGCGCTGCCGTTCCCGACCGGCGCCAGCACCGCAGCCCGCACCTCGCTGCGGCCCTCGGCCTCCACGACGGTCCAACCCGCCAGGATCTCGGTGCCGCCGCGCTGCAGCGTCGCCGCCGCCGTGCCCGGGGTCGCACGCAGATCGGCGACCGCGGCCACCTCCACGCCCGCGTCGCGCAGGGCCAGGGCAGACTCCAGCCCGCGGTCGGAGGTCGTGGCGACCACCGCGCGGGCGCCGGGCCGCACGCCGTACAGCGCGACGAGCCGGCGGGCGCCGTCGGAGAGCATGACGCCGGGAAGGTCGTTGCCGGCGAACACGAGCGGCTGCTCGATGACGCCGGTGGCGAAGACGTGGCGGCGCGCGCGGACCTGGTGCAGCGTCTGGCCCTGCCACACCGCGGCCAGGCCGTCGAACACGCCGAGCGCCGACGCGGAGCTGAGGATCTCCACGCCGGCCTGCCGCGCGCGCTCGACGAGCGCGCGGGCATGGTCGTGGCGGCCGTCGACCAGCGCCCGGCCGCCCGGCTCGGGACCGTCGTCGGCCAGGACGACGTCGGCGCCCAGCTCCGCGGCGGCGACGGCCGCGTTGAGGCCGGCGAGGCCGCCGCCCACGACGAGCACGTCCGCGTGGCGGCGGCGGTACTCGGTGCGCCACTCGCGGTCGGCCTGCTCGGCGCGCAGTCGGCCCAGGCCGGCGGCGCGGCGCAGCACCTTCTCGTACAGCGGCCACAGGCGCCGCGGGCGGATGAAGGTCTTGTAGTAGAAGCCGGGCGGCATGAACGGACCGCCGACCGCGTCGGTCACGGCCATGACGTCGCGGTCGAGGCTGGGGGAGGCGTTGAGGTGCTCCACGGCCATCCCCTCGCGCACGGGCTCGGTGCAGGCGCGCACGCCCGGCGCGCCGTCGACGGCCACGAGGCAGTTCGGGCACTGCCCGGCGCAGCAGAGCAGTCCGCGCCGGCGGTGGTACTTGAAGCTGCGCGAGAACGTCCTGCGACCGCCGGCGTACAGCGCCGAGGCGATGGTGTCGCCCTCGAGCGCGTCGACCGTGCGGCCGTCGAAGGTGAAGCGCACGGTCTGCGTGCGGTCGATGCGCTGGCCCGGCTGGGCCGGGAGCCGACTCATGCCGCGCCGCCCGCGTCACCGGGCAGCTCGCCGGGCAGAGCGGTCATCAGCACGTCGTTGGTGCGCGTGTCGCGATCGGCGATGAACCACGCGCGGCACCCCGAGCGGTGGTACCACCACTCGCGCTGCACGCCGGCCACATTGCGCCGGAAGTAGTTGTAGGCCCCGAGCTCGCGCAGCGAGGGGCGCTCGCGCGGTCGGCGGTTGACCTCGCCGCCGAAGGCGAAGTCGGTCACTTCGCGGGTGCCGCAGTACGGGCAGGTCAGCAGAAACGACACGGCGGCCTTGGTCGAGAGGTATCCTATTGCCTTCTCGGCAAGAGCCTTGCCGAGAAGGCGTCATGCTTTCATAGACGGAAGGCTGTTGCAACCAATGCCACGGGCGATGAGAGAGGAAGGGCGGACGCTCGCATCGGTCGACCGTGCGCTCGCGCTGCTCGACGTGCTCGCCGAGCTGCCGGCCGGCGCGCGCGTAGGGGAGCTCGCGCAGCGCACGGGCATCAACCAGAGCACGGTCTCGCGGCTGCTCGGCACGCTCATGGGCCGGGGCTTCGTCGATCGCGACGACGCGACGGCGCGCTACCGCCTCGGGCTGCGCCTGGTCGCGTACGCGGACGCCGTCCTGGCCGGCCGGGACGTGCGGACGATCGCGCGGCCGCACCTCGAGCGGCTGGCGGCGCAGACCGGGGAGACGACCACGCTGTCGGTCCCGGGCGCGACCCAGCCGTACACGATCGACTTCGTCCCGAGCCCTTCGAACGTCGCGAGCCGGGCCGAGCTGGGCCGGCCCAGCGTCACCCACGCGACGGTGACCGGCAAGCTCCTGCTGGCCTTCGGTCCCCTGCCGCTCGATCACCTGGGCCCCGAGCCCTACGAGCGCTTCACCGCGCGCACGCTGACCACCAGCGCCGAGCTGAGGCGCGAGATCGACCGCGTGCGTGCCGAAGGCGTCGCCTATGGCCGCGAGGAGCGCGAGCTCGGCCTCAACGCCGTGGGCGCGCCGGTCCTGGGCCGCGAGCAGACGCTCATGGCCATGCTCAGCATCCAGGGTCCCGCCAACCGCCTCTACGCCCGCCGCCTCTCCGGCCTGGCCTCGCTGCTCAGGGAGGCCGCGGACGAGGTGGGCGCGGCCCTGGGCGGGCAGCCCTAGCCGGCAGGGCTCGGCGGCGCCCATCGTCGCGGGCCCCGCGGCGGCAGGGCCCGGCGGGCGCCCAGCCTCGCGGGCACCCGCGGCGGCAGGGCTCGGCGGCGCCCAGCCTCGCGGGCACCCGCCTCCGGCCCGCCGTTGCCGTCCGCCGCCGAGCCTAGCTTTGCGGCGCGTGGACCGCCGCCTGGACATCCCGCCCGTCCCCCTCGCGCAGGTGCGCGCGCTCGAGCGCGGCCTGGGCGTGAGCTTCGCGACGGCGCAGGTGCTGGTGCGCCGCGGGCTGGGCGAGGAGGCCGCCGCGCGCGCCTGGCTGGCCGCCGCCGATCGCCACGATCCCTCGCAGTTCGCGGGGATCGACGCGGCGGTGAGCCTCGTGCTCGAGCACGTGCGCGCGGGCTCGCGGATCACCGTCCACGGCGACTACGACGTCGACGGCGTCTGCTCGACCGCCATCCTCGTCCGGGCCCTGCGCGCGCTCCGAGGCGACACGGACTGGTTCCTGCCCAGCCGCGGCGAGGACGGGTACGGCCTGGCGGCGGCCACTGTCGAGCGCCTCGCGGCGCGCGGCACGCGCCTGCTCCTCACCGCCGACTGCGCGATCACGGCGATCGACGAGGTCGCTCTGGCGCGCGCGAAGGGGATGGACGTCGTCGTCACCGATCACCACGCCCCCCGCGCCGACGGCGCGCTGCCCGACGCGCCGATCGTCCATCCAGTGGTGTGCGGCTACCCGTGCGCCGACCTGTGCGCCGCGGGCGTGGCGCACAAGCTGGCGGCCGCGCTGCTGGCCGCCGCCGGGCGCGATCCCGCTCTCGCCGACGAGGATCTCGATCTGGTCGCCCTGGCCACCGTGGCCGACTGCGTGCCGCTGCGCGACGAGAACCGCCGGCTGGTGCGCGAGGGCCTGCGGGCGCTGGCGGCCTCGGCCAAGCCGGGCATCCGCGCCCTCCTGCGCGTGGCGAAGGTCGACCCCAGCGCGCTCGACGCGCGGGCGGTCGGCTTCCGCCTGGCGCCGCGCATCAACGCGGCGGGGCGCCTGTATCGCGCCGACGCGGGCCTGGAGCTCGTGCTCACCGAGGATCCCGACCGCGCCGCCGCCATCGCCGACGAGCTCGACCACGCCAATGCCGAGCGCCGCCTGACCGAGACGCGGATCCTGTTCGAGGCCGAGGCGCAGGTCCGCGAGGCCGGCGAGGCCCCGGCCTACGTCCTCGCCGGCGAGGGCTGGCATCCCGGGGTCATCGGCATCGTCGCCTCGCGGATCGCCGAGCGCCACCACCGCCCGTGCGTCCTCATCGCCGTCGATGGAGCGCACGGGACGGGCTCGGGCCGCTCGATCCCGTCCTTCGACCTGCTGGCGGGTCTCGAGGCCGGCGCTGCGCACCTCATCCGCCATGGCGGCCATCGCGCCGCCGCCGGCTGCACCGTCGCGCGCGAGGAGATCGAGGCCTTCCGCACGGCGTTCGTCGCGCACGCGCGCGCGACGCTGACCGAGGAGGACCTGGTCCCGCGCGAGCGCGTGGACGCCGTGGTGGCGGGTGACGAGCTCGGGCTGTCGCTGGCCGAGGAGCTCGAGCGCCTCGCTCCGTTCGGGATCGGTAACCCGACGGTGTCGCTGCTGGTGCCGGCGGCGCGGCTGGTCGACGCGCGGCCGATGGGCGAGGAGGGACGCCACGTGCGCTTCACGGTCGAAGCCGGCGGTCACCGCGCTCGCGCGGTCGGCTTCGGCGTCGACCGGCTGCCGGAGGGCGACGTCCACGACGCGACGTTCGCGCTGGAGCTCAACGAGTGGGGCGGGGCGGTGGAGCCGCGGCTGGTGCTGCGCCACGCCCAGCCGCCCGCGCCGGGGCCGATCGTCGTTGTCGGCGAGCCCGAGGACGCCGTGGAGGCCGCGCTGGCCGAGCTCGCGGCCGCGCTCCCCGCGGCGGGCGCGACGTCGCGGGCCCCCGGCGTTCCGCGCGATCGCCGCGGCGGCGGCGCGGCCGGGACCCTGGCGGCGCTCGTGGCCTCCGGCGAGCCGGTGCTCGTCGTCTGCGCCGACGCGCGCCGGCGCCACCGTCACCTGGAAGGCCGCCTGGGCGGCGTCGCCCTCGTGTCATGGGACGCGCTCGAGCGCGATCCCACGCTGCTCGAGGCCTACGAGCACGTCCTCGGCCTCGACCCGCCCGCGGCGGGCGCGCAGGCCGCGCTCATCGACGAGCGCTTCACGCTGGCGTGGGGGAAAGCCGAGACCGCCTACGCCCTGGCCGTGCATGAAGCCGGCTACGACGTGCGCCCGGTGGCCGCGGCGGTGTATCGCGCGCTGCGCGCAGCCGCCGCGGACGCCCTCGCCGCCGCCGTGGCCGCTTCCCCCTCGCCCGCCGCGGCCGGGCACGCGCTGCGCGTGCTCGCCGAGCTTGAGCTGGTCCGCATCGACGGCCGCATCGCGACCCTCTTGCCCGCCCACCGCACCGACCTCGAAGACTCCGACTCGTTCCGCGCCTACGCCGCGCGCCTGGCCGAGGGTCGGGCCCGCCTGGGGGCCGCTACCAGAGTCCAGGCCGCCTAGATGACTGATTGCACGACCCCCACGACCATCTGTCCGCGCCCCGCGGCGCCGGATCGCCACGGTCCGAAGGGGTCCGTGGCTCTGCCACTGTCCCCCTTCGGCCCGCGTCGCCCGGCATCCACGGTGCACGGCCATCTGGCCGCGCGGGCCGTGGAATCAGTCATCTAGCCGCCGCTGACGGCTCGGGTACCCTAGGAGCATGGCCTCCGAGCCGCGCACCGATCGCCCCGGGGCTGCCGCGACGGCGGCGCCGGGACCGTCGGCGAAGCCGGCGGCCGGTGGGCGCACGCCGGCCGAGAGGTCACCGGTCGACCGCCTCGCGCACCCCGAGCAGCACGCGCCCGTCGCGCGCGCGGACCTCACGCAGACCGAGCGCCTGCTGCTCGGCGACCTCTTCGCCATCGTCGAGGAGCATTCCGACGACGCCGCGCTCCAGATCGATCGTCCGCGCGTGGAGGACGCCTTCCTCTTCGCCTGCGAGCACCACGCCGACCAGCGCCGCAAGTCCGGCGAGGAGTTCATCGTCCACCCGGTCGGCGTGGCCAAGATCTGCGCCGGCATGCGCCTCGACACGGAGACGCTGTGCGCGGCGCTGCTGCACGACACCGTCGAGGACACGAGCGCCTCGCTCGGCGAGGTCAGGGAGCGCTTCGGCGACGAGGTGGCGGTGCTGGTCGATGGCGTCACCAAGCTCACCGGCATCACCTTCACCAGCCGCGACGAGGCGCAGGCCGAGAACTACCGCAAGATGATGGTGGCGATGGCCACGGACATCCGGGTCATCCTCATCAAGCTCGCCGATCGCCTCCACAACATGCGCACGATCGGCGCGCTCACCAAGCAGAAGCAGATCGACAAGGCGAAGGAGACCTTGGAGATCTACGCGCCGATCGCGCATCGGCTCGGCATCCACGCGATCAAGTGGGAGCTCGAGGACCTCGCCTTCGCCGCCCTGCACCCGCGCAAGTACCAGGAGATCAAGGGCCTGGTCAACCAGCAGCGCGAGGAGCGCGAGGAGTACGTGCACCGCTCGGGCTCGGAGCTCACGCGCGAGCTCGACGCCCTGGGCATCCACGCCGAGATCGCCGGGCGGGCCAAGCACTTCTACTCGATCTACTCGAAGATGACCAAGAAGGGTCGCGAGTTCAACGAGATCTACGACCTCACGGCCATGCGGGTCATCGTCGACTCGGTCAAGGACTGCTACGGAGCGGTGGGCGTCATCCACTCGCTGTGGAAGCCCCTGCCCGGGCGCTTCAAGGACTTCGTGGCGATGCCGAAGTTCAACATGTACCAGTCGCTGCACACGACGGTGATCGGGCCCGAGGGGCTGCCGCTCGAGATCCAGATCCGCACGCGCGAGATGCACGACATGGCCGAGTTCGGCGTCGCGGCGCACTGGATCTACAAGGAGGGCGTGCGCGGCAAGCCGGCGCCGGAGGGCGAGCAGAAGCTCAAGTGGCTGCGCTCGATGCTCGACTGGCAGCAGGAGCTCCAGGACCCCCAGGAGTTCATGGAGAACCTGAAGGTGGACCTCTTCGACGAGGAGGTCTTCGTCTTCACGCCGAAGGGCGAGGTCAAGTCGCTGGCCGGCGGGGCGACGCCGCTGGACTTCGCCTACGAGATCCACACCGAGCTCGGCCACCGCTGCGTCGGGGCGAAGGTCAACGGCAAGATCGTGCCGCTGAACTACCAGCTGAAGTCCGGCGACATCGTCGAGGTGCTCACCTCCAAGCGCGAGCGCGGGCCCTCGCGCGACTGGCTGGCCGTGGTCAAGACCACGCGCGCGCGGAACAAGATCAAGCAGTGGTTCAAGCAGGAGTCGCGCGAGGACACCGAGCACACCGGGCGCGCGCTGCTGCAGGAGCACCTCAACAAGGCCGGGCTCCCGGCCCAGAAGATCACCGGCTCGCCGCTGCTGGCCGACGTGATCCGCGAGATGGGCTTCCGCAAGGCCGACGACTTCTACATCGCCCTCGGCGGGGCCAAGGTCTCGCCCAAGGTCGTCGTCAACAAGGTGCTGCAGCGGCTCAAGCAGGGCGAGGCGGCCGAGGAGGAGGCGACCACGGCCGAGTCGCTCGTCTCCACGCGCCGCCAGCGCCGCCAGCCGACCGGATCCAGCGCGTCGTACGGGATCACGGTCGAGGGCGTCGACGACGTCATGCTGCGGATGGCCAAGTGCTGTCGCCCGGTGCCCGGCGATCCGATCGTCGGCTACGTCTCGCTGGGTCGCGGCATCACCATCCACCGCGACGACTGCCCCAACACCGCCGCCCTGCGCAAGGACCCCGAGCGCTTCGTGCGCGTGCACTGGGAGGGCGACCATGCGACGGCCTTCAAGGTCGAGCTCCAGGTCGACGCGTGGGACCGCCACCGGCTCCTCGAGGACCTGTCGCGCACGTTCTCGGAGGCGGGCATCAACATCGTCGAGGCGCGCTGCATCGTCTCCAGCCCGATGGTCCAGAACCGCTTCGTCGTCGAGGTCGGCGACACCCAGGCGCTCAAGCAGACGATCACGAAGCTGCGGAACATCGATTCCGTGTTCGATGCGTACCGCGTCACGCCCGGCGCGGGCTGATGTCGACCGAGTCGCTGCGCCAGGCCTGGGAGGGCGAGGCCGAGGCGTGGATCGCGTGGGCGCGGACGCCCGACCACGACCACTTCTTCTGGCGCCTGTCGATGCCGGCGCTGCTGGCGCTGACTTCGGCGCCCGGCGAGCTCACGGTCGACGTCGGCTGCGGCGAGGGGCGCTTGGCGCGCGAGCTCTCGGCGCGCGGCCATCGCGTCGTCGGCGTCGAGGGCTCGGCCACGCTGGCCGCCGCCGCGCGCCAGGCCGATCCGGACTTCGAGGTCCACGTGGCCGACGCGGCGCGCATGCCGCTCGACGACGGGTGCGCCGACCTCGCGGTGGCCTCGATGTCGCTGCTGAACATGGACGACCTCGACGGCACCGTGCGCGAGGTGGCGCGCATCGTGCGCCCGGGCGGGCGCTTCGTGTTCTCGACCGTGCACCCGGCCAACTCGCTCAAGCCGCTGGGCGGCTTCGAGGAGGGCGGCGAGGGCTACTTCGCCACCTACGGCTACGCCGAGGAGCGCACGCGCGGCGGGCTGACCATGACCTTCCACGACACCCACCGCCCGCTCGGCGCCTACATGGGCGCGCTCGAGAGGGCCGGCCTGCTGGTCGAGGCGATACGCGAACCGATCCCCGACGACGAGCACGTCGCTGCCTTCCCGTACGTCGAGCGCTGGCGCCGCGCGCCGGTGTTCCTGCTGGTGCGGGCGCTCAAGCCCTAGGCGACGACGCGCAGGGCGGCCGGCCAGACGCCGAACACGGCCTCGACCGCGTCGCCGATGTAGTCGCCGTCGACCTCGAGCGGGACCGCGCGCCCATCGGTGGAGACGACGCGCACCTCCTGCGAGGTGCTGAAGCCCGAGATCCGGCGATGGTCGACCATCCGCAGGCTCCTGCCGAGCAGACGCGCGGAGACGGTGGGCATGTCGATGGGCGCGGCGCGCTCCAGCACCATGACGCCGATCGTCCCGTCGTCGAGCTCGACGTCTTCGACGACGTGCAGCGGGCGCTTGCCGAAGTAGGTGTACGGGTCGCCGTTCTGGACGATGACGGTGACGCCGCGCACGGCCTCGCCGCCGACGTGCACCTCGAGGCGCGGCGGCTTGACGACGTACTCGCGGGCGAAGGTGGTGACGGCCGCCCACGCGAAGTACCACTGCTTCAGGCGCGCCTTCAACCGCGGATGGGCGTCGACGCGCCGGACGACCGAGGCGTCGAGCCCGACGCCGCCCGAGAAGGTGAAGGCGCGACCGTTCACGTGCGCGAGGTCCACGCGGCGCGGGCGCCAGTCCTCGGCCACGCGCAGCAGGTGCTCGGTGGCGTCGACGATGTCGGTCGGGATGCCGAGCATCTTGCCGTAGACGTTGGTGGCCCCGCCCGGCAGGCAGGTCAGTGGCGTGGGGGAGTGGGCCAGGCCGTTGGCCGCCTCGTTGACCGTGCCGTCGCCGCCGAAGGCGACGACGACGTCGTAGCCCTCCTGGGCGGCCTCGCGGCACAGCACGGTGGCGTGCCCGCGGCCCTCGGTGTCGATCGCGTCGACCTCGTAGCGCCCCTGCAACGCGTAGACGACGAGGTTCTTCAGGCGATCGGACACCGTCGTCGCGTACGGGTTGACGATCACGAGCATCCGCTTGCGCTCGACGGGCCGCTCGAGGGCGGCGAAGCTGTCGGCGAGACGCTCGAGGGATTCGGTGGGCGGCACGAGCCCTTGTTACACCCCGCGCCGCGCGGCGTTACCGCGCCACGGTGGCGCCGTGCGCTCCGGCCTCGGGCGCCACCGCCCGCGCGAGGCGCTCGGCCTCGTCGACGAGTGCGGCCCGCGACGCGCGCGAGAGCTTCTCCAACGGGCTCAGCGTGACGACGGCCTCGCGGCGCTTGACCTCCATCTTCCACGTGCCGGCGACGCGGCCGTCGACGAGGTAGGTGGGGAGGATGCGCAGGTTGCGGCGCTCGTAGACCGCGTCGCGGTGCTCGTCGGGCAGGATGCGCGCGCGGCGCTTCGGACCGTAGGCGAGCAGGACGCTGTCGAACGGGGCGAGGAGGCGCGGCGCAGCGGGCGTCTCGGGGTCGGGGCGCGGCGCGTCGGGAAGGTCGTGCAGCGTCTGCCCGCGCTCGTCTTCGAAGAGCACGAGCCGGGGCTCGGTGCGCGCGAGCGCCGCGCGCACCGGCGGCGTGGGCCAGCCGATCCAGCCGGCCACGTCCTCGGCGCCCGCCGGTCCGAAGGCGCGCAGGTGGCGCAGGACGGCCTCGTCGAGCGCGGCGTGGGGAGCGATCGCCCTGCGTGGCTTCGGCGCGGCACGCAGTGCGCCGGGTGCCTTCGGACCGAAGCCGCCGTCCCCGGGGACGCGCACGAAGCCGGGCCAGCGCATCAGCGCGCGCCACTGACGGCTGCGCTGCGCCTCGACCTCGTCGGCGTGGAGCGCGCCGGGGTGCGCCTCGACCCACGCCTCGGCGAAGGCGGCGAGGTCGTCGCTCGTGCGCGCCGTGCGCCGGGCGTGCGCGACCAGGGCGGCGAGCAGCCGTCGGGCCTCGGCGCTCGCCTCGGCCTTGCTGCGGCGCCAGTCGGCCACCGCCGCGGCCACGGCGGCGTAGGTCTGGTGCTCGCGCGCCGACACGAGGTGCAGCGTCGTGCGCAGGAGCGTGCCGGTGACCAGCTCACCGTCGTCGAGCGCGGCGTAGAGGTCGGCCGGCTGGAAGCCCGCCACGCGCGACCACAGCGCGATCGGCACCGCCGGCCAGTGCTGGGCCTGCACCGCGCCGATCGCCTCGACCGCCTCGACGAGCGGCGCGTCGAGGCGGTCGAGCAGACCCTGGCGGGCCAGCAGCGCCCGGTTGAGCGCCGCCGGTGTCAGGCGCTGCGCGCCGCGGGACACAGCGCTACAGCCAGTCGCGGCGCCTGAACAGCGCGATCGTCGCGACCAGCACGACGACCATGATCCCGACGACGACCCAGAAGCCCGTGCTCGACTGCTCGCCGGGCACATGCGTGTTCATGCCGAAGATCGAGGCGATCAGCGTCAGCGGCAGGACGATGACGCTGATCGCGGTCAGGATCCGGAAGGTGTCGTTCAAACGGTGCGAGAGGACCGCCTCGTTGGTGGACTCGAGCGCCTCGACGACCTCCTTGTAGTTCTCGAGCATGTCCCAGATGCGCTCGGAGGCGTCGTTGATGTCGTCGAAGTAGATCTCGAGGTCGTCAGGGATGTAGCGCCGGGTGGCCTCGAGGTCCTTGAGCGCGCTGCGCTGCGGGCGCACGACGCGGCGGAAGTTGATGATCTCCTGCTTGACGTTGGAGATGTCGCGCACGATGGCCGCGGGGCGCTCGCCCTCGAAGATGTCGTCCTCCAGGCGCTCGAGCTTGTTGCCCATCTTGCGCAGCATGGGGAACGAGGCGTCGACGCAGTCGTCGACGATCTTGTAGAGCAGGTAGCCCGGGCCCTTGGAGAAGAGCTGCTCGCGCAGGTCCTCGCGCGTGCGGCAGCGCTCGAAGAGGTACTCGAGCGGCTGGATCGGCTCGTTGGGCAGCGTGACGACGTAGTCGGGCCCGACGAAGACGTCGAGCTCGGCGGCGCTCAGGCGCCCGAGGGCCTTGTCGTACGCCGGGAAGTGCAGCACGACGAAGAGGTAGTCGTCGTACTCGTCGACCTTGGGCCGCTGGTTGCGGCTGAACACGTCCTCGTAGTCGAGCGAGTGGAAGTCGAAGTGCTCCTCCAGCCACGCGCGATCGGCCGGCCGCGGGCGCTCGATGTTGATCCACCGCAGCGGCGGCCCGCCGTCGACCGGCGTGCCCTCGATGATCTCGACGTTGGGACGCTCAGGCTCGGAGGGACGGGTGACGACCGCGCCGCGTGACCGCGCCGTGCGCCTCAGGCGTGGCTTGGGCAGGTTCGGCATAGGGACTTCGCGGCTCGTCAGTGGTCATGGTGGCCATCGCTCCGGACGGGATGGTACTCTGCGAGCCACATAGCTGGACACATCCAGAGGGGTGGAGGGACTGGCCCTATGAAGCCCCGGCAACCTCCCGCTTGCGGGAACGGTGCCAATTCCTGAGAGATGTGGCCGAGGCTTCCAGAGCCTCCGCCACTGAAGAATCCGGCGGAGGTTTTTGATTCATGGGAGCTACCAAGCTGACCTGTCGTGAGTGCGGAGCCGACTACGGGCTCGAGGCCCGGTACGTGTGCGACCGCTGCTTCGGACCGCTCGAGTGCAGCTACGAGCACGACCTGGGCGACATCGAGCACGCGCGACGTCGCATCCAGGGCGGCCCGCAGAACATCTGGCGCTATCACGACTTCCTGCCGCTCGAGGGGCCGCAGCCGCGCACGCGCACGGGCCTGCCGGCGGGCTGCACGCCGCTGGTGCGCGCCGATCGTCTCGCCGCGCGCCTCGGCCTGCGCGAGGTGTGGGTCAAGAACGACGCGGCCAACCCGACGCACTCCTTCAAGGACCGTGTCGTGTCGGTGGCCGCCAACCGCGCGCGCGAGCTGGGCTACGAGACCCTGGCCTGCGCGTCGACCGGCAACCTCGCCAACTCAGTCGCCGCCCACGGCGCCGCCCTGGGGATGGAGACCTACGTGCTCATCCCCGCCGACCTCGAGGAGCAGAAGGTGCTGGCCACCGGCGTCTACGGCACCACGCTCGTGAAGGTCAAGGGCACCTACGACGACGTCAACCGCCTGTGCACGGAGCTCAGCGGCGAGCGCGACTGGGCGTTCGTCAACGTCAACATGCGCCCGTACTACTCCGAGGGCTCCAAGACGCTGGCCTTCGAGATCGCCGAGCAGCTCGGGTGGGAGACGCCCGACCGCGTCGTGGCGCCCATCGCCTCCGGCTCGCTGTACACCAAGATCGCCAAGGGCTTCGAGGAATGGCTCGCGCTCGGGCTCGTGCGCGGCCGCGCTCCGATCATGAACGGCGCGCAGGCGGAGGGCTGCTCGCCGGTGGCCGCCGCCTACGCGGCCGGCGCCGACGCGTGCAGGCCGGTGCGGCCCGACACCATCGCCAAGTCGCTGGCCATCGGGAACCCGGCCGACGGACCGTACGCACTCGACCTCGCGCGCAGCAGCGGCGGGGGCATCGACGCGGTGAGCGACGACGACATCCGCGCCGGCATCCGCCTGCTGGCCGAGACCACGGGGATCTTCACCGAGACCGCCGGGGGCGTGACCACCGCGGTGCTGGCCAAGCTGGCCGAGCGGGGCGACATCGACTCGGAGGAGCGCGTGGTCCTCGTCATCACCGGCGAGGGCCTGAAGACGCTCGACGCCGTGCGCGGGACGTTCGACGCCTTCGAGATCGCCCCCTCCTACGACGCGTTCGTCGAGACGGTCGAGGGCGCGCGGGTGAGGGCCTGATGGCGACGGTCAAGCTCCCGACCCAGCTCCGCGAGGCCGCGGGCGGCGAAACCGCGCTGAGCGTCGACGGTGCCACCGTCGGCGAGGTCCTCGACGGGCTCTTCGACCGTCATGGCGAGCTGCGCGACCGGCTCTCCGACGGCGACGGCGGCCTGCGGCGCTTCGTCAACGTCTACGTCGACGGCGAGGACATCCGCTACGGGCACGGCCTCGACACGCCGGTGAGCGAGGGGCAGGAGGTTCAGATCCTCCCCGCAGTCGCCGGTGGGTAGCGGCTGGCGGGCGTCTCGCCGCGCCTGGCGGTCCGACCACCGGCTTCGCCGGCGGTGCCCGTCGGCCCTCGACGTGCGGAGCACGCCTTCGGGCCTGCGTCCTTGCCAGGCACGACGATCCGCGCGCCATCCGTTACCCACTTCGTGGGTGACGTGCTCGGCGGGGCGGGGTGACCTGCGCGGCGCGACCGGCGCGCTCTCTACGATCGGGCGATGCTCGCCGCAATGGCCGCCATCGCGGCCGTGGCCGCTGGCCCCGTCCCGGACGTCGTGCCGACCACCACGATCCTCAAGGTTCGCCCGGGGCGGATCGTGCGCATGCACGCGCACCGGCGGGGCAAGGTGCTCTTCCACGTGCTGCCCAAGACGATCTACGGGCGGCGGCTGATCCTCTCGGTCACCCATCGCCGCGGCGCGTGGGCGGCGGTGACCACCTTCCTGTTGCCCAACGGCCGGCGGGCCTGGGTGCGCGTCGACCACCGGGCCTTCGCGGTGCGGCGCACGCGCTGGCGCCTGACCGCCGACCTCAGCGCGCGCACGGTGACCGTCTGGCACGGCGCCGAGCGGGTGCGCACGCTGCGCGTGGCGATCGGCACCCGCGCGACGCCGACGCCGCTCGGGACCTTCGCGATCACCGACAGGCTCAAGGGCAGCCGGTTCGGGCGTGCCTACGGCTGCTGCATCCTCGCCCTGTCCGGCCACCAGCCCAAGGTGCGGACCGGCCCGATCGACGGCCGCCTGGCCATCCACGGCACGGACCGCCCCGGCCTCATCGGCGCTCGCGCGTCACTGGGCTGCCTGCGCGCGCACAACGTCGACGTCCGCTGGCTCATGCGCACCGTCCCGGTGGGCACGCAGATCACGATCCGCCGCTGAGCTCGACCGCCGCGCCGCGCTACCGTGGCCGGGATGGCCGAACGCCTCGCCGAATACCGCGGCAAGCGCTCGCGCGGCGTCACGCCCGAGCCGATGGGCGAGGACGGGCAGCAGGCGACGTCGAGCGAGCGCCGGTTCGTGGTCCAGGAGCACCACGCCACGCGCCTGCACTGGGACCTGCGCCTCGAGCGCGACGGCGTGGCGGTGTCGTTCGCGATCCCCAACGGCCTGCCGGAAGCGCCCAAGGACAACCGCCTGGCTGTGCACACCGAGGACCACCCGCTCGAGTACCTCGAGTTCGAGGGCGAGATCCCCAAGGGCGAGTACGGCGCGGGGACGATGCGCATCTGGGACCGCGGCACCTACGAGGAGCTCAAGTGGGAGCCGCGCAAGATCGAGGTGCGCTTCCACGGCGAGCGCCTGCAGGGACGCTACGCGCTCTTCCCGCTCGACAAGGGCGAGAACCCGAAGGACTGGATGATCCATCGCATGGACCCGCCCGCCGACCCCGCGGCGGCGGAGCCCGTGCCCGACAAGATCGTGCCGATGATGGCGCGCCTCGACAAGCTGCCGCGAGACGACGAGCGCTGGGCCTTCGAGATCAAGTGGGACGGCGTGCGCGCCATCACGCACTCCGAGCCCGGCCGACTGCGCCTCCACTCGCGCAACCTGCTCGACATCACGCCCCGCTATCCCGAGCTCAGCCGCCTCAACCGCGCTCTGAGCCACCATCGCGCCGTGCTCGACGGCGAGGTGGTGGCCCTCGACGCCGAGGGTCGTCCCAGCTTCGGCGCGCTGCAGCGGCGCATGCACGTCGCCTCGGAGTCCGCCGTGCGCCGGCTGGCGAAGGAGACGCCGGTCACCTACGTCATCGTCGACCTGCTGTGGCTCGACGGCCACTCGCTCATGGAGCTGCCGTACACCGAGCGCCGCGCGCGACTGGCCGAGCTCGAGCTCGGCGACGGCGAGCGCTGGCGGGTCCCCGACTACGTGACCGGTCACGGCGCCGAGCTGCTCGAGGCCACCGCGCAGCAGGGGCTGGAGGGCGTCATCGCCAAGCGCCTGGACTCGCCCTACGAGCCCGGGCGGCGCAGCCCGTGCTGGCTGAAGATCAAGAACCTCCACCGCCAGGAGGTGGTCATCGGTGGCTGGGTGCCCGGCGACGGCAAGCGCCGCGACCGCATCGGGGCGCTGCTCATCGGCGTCTACGACGAGAGCGGCCGGCTGCGCCACGTCGGCCGCGTGGGCACCGGCTTCACCGAGGCCGAGCTCGATCGCCTCGCCGAGCTCCTGCGCCCGCTGGAGCGCAAGGACTCGCCCTTCGCGCCCGGCGGCCCGAAGATCCCGCGCAACGCCGTCTTCGTCGACCCCAGGCTCGTGGCCGAGGTCGAGTTCCGCGAGTGGACCGAGGGCGGACAGCTCCGCGCGCCGTCGTACAAGGGGCTACGCGACGACAAGCCGGCCGAGCAGGTGGTGCGCGAGGAGGAGGCGGGCGCCGAGCTCGTGGTGCGCGGGGAGGAGGGGGCCGCCGAGCTGGTGGTGCGCGAGGAGGAGATCGCGACCGAGATCGTGGTACGCGAGGAGGGCGGCGCGGTCGTGGCCGAGGTCGGCGACCGCCAGGTCAAGCTCTCCAACCTCGACAAGGTCCTCTATCCCGCCGCCGGCTTCACCAAGCGCGACGTCATCGAGTACTACGCGCGCATCGCGCCCACCGTCCTCCCGCACCTCGAGGACCGGGCGCTGACGCTCAAGCGCTACCCCAACGGCGTCGACGCCGGCCACTTCTACGAGAAGAACGCGCCCTCGCACCGTCCCGAATGGGTCACGACGGCGCGCGTGGGCAGCATCGACTACGTGGTCGTCGACCACGAGGCCACGCTCGTGTGGCTGGCCAACCTCGCCGACCTCGAGCTGCACACCTCGCTGGCCCTCGTCTCCGCGCCGGAGCGCCCGACGCTCGTCGCCTTCGACCTGGACCCGGGGCCGCCCGCCACGATCGTCGAGTGCTGCCAGGTGGCGCTCCTCCTGCAGGGCATGTTCGACGGCCTCGGCCTGCAGGCGTTCGCCAAGACCTCGGGGTCCAAGGGCATGCAGGTCTACGTGCCGCTCAACCAGGACGAGGCGACGTTCGACCAGACCAAGACGTTCTCCAAGGCGGTGGCCGAGCTGCTGGCGCGTGAGGAGCCCGAGCTGGTGGTCGCGCGCCAGACGAAGTCCGCGCGGGCCGGCAAGGTGCTGGTCGACTGGAGCCAGAACGACGAGAGCAAGACGACGGTCAACGTCTACTCGTTGCGGGCGATGGAGCGCCCGACCGTCTCCACGCCCGTGACATGGGAGGAGGTGCGCGCGGCGCGCCGCCCGGAGGACCTCACCTTCGAGGCCGCCGACGTCCTGCGTCGCGTCGACGAGCAGGGCGACCTCTTCGCGCCCGTGCTCTCGCTTGTCCAGCCGTTGCCGGGGGCGTAGCGTTGGTGACGTGGAACGCCTGCGCAGGCTCGTGGCCGCGCTGCGCCTCTCGCCTCAGGAGCGCGACGAGGCCGAGTGCGCCGAGCGCTGCCTCGAGGCGCTGTGCGATTCCGAGCGCGCCGGGGCGCTGCGGATGGGCGAGCACGAGGAGGCCGTGATCGAGGCCGAGCGCCGCCGGTGGGAGAGCGGCCGCGACAGCGCGCGGCCGGCTTAGGCGTCTCGCACCAGCGGGACGAAGCGGACCTCCTCGAAGAGCTGTCGCTCGAGACCGGCCGCCGTCCGCGTCGTCACCACGAGACGCTGCTGCTCACCGCTGACCGGCGCCACCAGCCGCCCTCCGATCGACAGCTGATCCTCGAGCTCGCTCAGGGCCTCGGCGCTGCCGGCGGCGGCGACGTTGACGGCGTCGAAGGGCGCGGCGGCGGGCAGGCCCCGGGTGCCGTCGCCGACGACGAGGGTCACGTTGTCGACCCCGGCCTCGCGGAGGCTGCGTGCGGCCCGGCGCGACAGGCGGGCGTGGCGCTCGATCGACCACACGTGGCGGGCCAGGTGCGCGAGCACGGCGGCGTGGTAGCCCGAGCCGGTGCCGACGTCGAGCACGCGGTCGCTGGGGCGCGGCGCCAGCATCTCGGTCATGCGGGCGACCACGAGCGGCTGGGAGATCGTCTGCCCGCACCCGATCGACAACGCGCAGTTCTCGTAGGCGCGGTCGCGCAGCGGGGCGGGGACGAAGCGCTCGCGTGGCACGGCGGCGATGGCCTCCAGCACGCGCTCGTCGGCGACGTAGGCCCGTAGCTCGGCGATCAGGGTGGCGGCGTCGTGCATAGGATCACAGCGTGGCGCGGCTTCCTCCCGAGACGTTCCGCCTCCCGGTCGCGCGCATGCGCGAGGGCTACTACACCGACCAGTACTTCAACCTCTCCCGCGAGCTGCTGGAGGCCGAGGACCGTCATCCGCGGGTGCTGATGCAGGTCTTCCAGAAGGAGGAGTCGATCCTCGGAGGCATCGACGAGGCGATCGCCATCCTCAAGCAGTGCGCCGGCCGTCACGTCGACGGCGGATGGCAGGACGGATGGGACGAGCTGGAGGTGCGAGCGCTCGAGGAGGGCGACGCCATCGCGCCGAACGAGACGGTGCTGACCATCGAGGGGGACTATGCGCTGTTCGCCCACCTCGAGACCGTGTACCTCGGCGTCCTGGCACGGCGCACCCTGGTCATGCGCAACGTCAGGGCGGTCGTCGAGGCGGCGCACGGCAAGCCCATCCTCTTCTTCCCGGCCCGTCATGACCACTGGCTCGTGCAGACCGGCGACGGCTGGGCCGCGCACGTGGCCGGCGCGATCGGCGTCTCGACCGACGCGCAGGCGTCGTGGTGGGGCGGGCGCGGCGTCGGCACGGTGCCCCACGCGCTCATCGCCGCCTACGGCGGGGACACCGTGGCGGCGGCGCGCGCGTTCGCCGACCGCTTCCACACTGAGACCAACATCACGGTGCTCGTCGACTTCGAGAACGACTCCGTGCGCACCGCGCTGGAGGTGGCCGAGGCGCTGGGCGACAAGCTGTGGGGCGTGCGCCTGGACACCAGCGAGCGGCTCGTCGACGAGGCGCTGCGCGACGAGCCCCACCCGTCGCTGCACCGTGGCGTCACCCCGCTGCTGGCGCGCCGCGTGCGCAAGGCGCTCGACCGCGCCGGCTACGAGCACGTGCGCATCGTCGTGTCGGGCGGGTTCGATGCGGAGAGGATCGCGCGCTTCGAGGCCGAGGGCACGCCGGTCGACGCCTACGGCGTGGGCTCCTCGCTGCTGCGCGGGCAGAACGACTTCACCGCCGACGTGGTCCGCGTCGACGGGCGTCCGGTGGCGAAGGTCGGTCGCCACGAGCGGCCGAATCCCAGGTTGGAGGTCGTGGCCTAGAAGCGCAGGATCGCGGCGATGTGGCCGTGGGAGGCGAGCTCGGGGCGATCGCGCAGCACGTGCACGTCCGCCGACTGGATCACGGCGCGCGCCACGGCGGCCTCGACGACGTCCCTGCGGGACTGGGTGGCGGTGCCGTCGGCGGGGCAGGCGGCGACCTCCTGGGCGCTCAGCCACCCGCAGGCCGGGCACTCGACGCCCGGGGCGGTGAAGCCGGCCTCGACGAGGAGGACCTCGACGCGCTGCTCGTGGAGGACGAAGAGGACGTCGTCGAGCCCGCTGGCGGCGCGGCTGCTGCCGGCGCCGAAGGCCTCGGCCAGGCGCTGCAGCGCCGCGTCCTGCGCGGCGGCCGCGGCGGCCTCGATGGCCGGCTGCGCCGCGCGGCGGACGTCCTCGGCGCTCGAGTGCTCGACGTCGATGTCCAGGCGCCCAGCCAGCCGCTCGCGCAGGTACGGGTGCAGCTCGGCCTCGAAGTCGTTGGCCAGCTCCTGCGGCGCGCCGACGAGGATGCCGGCGGGGAGGTCGTCCTTGAGCAGCGCGAACGCGACCTCGGCGCTGTGGCGCAGGTGGTCGGCCACCTCCTTGTCGACCGAGCGCTGGTAACGCGCCTGCGACCAGCCGCCCTGGTCGTGCTGGCCGTGCACGTCGTCCTGGATGAGCTCGAGCTCCTCGAGCGCTCCGCCGGGACCGCAGAACAGGCGAGCGGTGCGCCGGTTGACCAGCAGCACGCACCAGCGGTGCGGCGGCCCGATGGCCGACAGCGGCTCGATGAACGGCCGGTCGGCGATGACCGGGTCGTGCTCGACCGGCTCAGCCAGCTTGAGGACCTCGAAGAGGTCGATGGGGCCCGAGACGAAGATGGCCAGGCCGTGGGCGCCCTTGGCGTCCAGGCCGCCGTTGGCCAGCTCGGTCTGCACCCGCTCGAGGTCCGCGCGCAGCGCCGTGCGGGCCTGGTGGTCCAGGGCCTCGTCCTCGCGCACCAGCCGCGCGGCGCGGTCGAGGACGGAGCGCACCTCGGTGCCGCGCGCGGGGGCGGTGGCGAACTCGCGCGGGTCGAGGTTGAGGAAGAGCGAGAGCACCCTTCCTTCGCTGGCGCGCGTCGTCGCAAGCCGGCGAAGGCGCTCGCGGGTGATGTCGTTGGCCTGCATGGAGGCGGGACTACCCCTGCGGGGGGTGTGATACGCCGGACGGGCCGGGCCGCAAGCGCGGTCCACGGGCCAGTAAACATCGCCTTCGCACTGGAGAGTGGGGTGCGGGCCTCACCCTCGCCGTGAGGAAGTTCCCCACCGGCGGGTGGGCCTGCGGGCGAGGATTTTCCGAACCTGTGCAGCTAGTTCGCCCCGATCAACAACGCGTACGCATCGTCGTGGCCCACCGCCACGAGCTGGTCGCCGAGGCTCTGGGTCGGCTCCTGGAGAGCCTGGGGCTGCTCGTGGTCGGTGCGGCTTGCGACCTGGACGCGCTCCTGAAGCGTCTGCCGGTGGCGCCGGCGGAGGTGCTGGTCCTCGACGCCGGCTTCGATGCCACCGCCGGGCCCATCGTCGCGCTGCAGCGCATTCGCGACGTGGTGCCCGAGGCGCGCGTCGTGGTGCTGGCCGAGAGCCTCGACGGCATGCTCGGGGTGCTGCTGCGCGAGGGCGACCTCGACGGCGTGGTCCTCGCCAGCGCCTCGGGGAGCGAGCTCGTGGCCGCGGTGGAGCAGGTCGTGAGCGGGCACTCCGTCTTCCCGGCAGGCTGGATGCGCACCGCGCGCCGCGTGGCGGCCGGCAGCCCGCTGTCGCAGCTGAGCCCGCGCCAGCGCGAGGTCCTGGCCCTGCTGGCCCTGGGCATGGACAACGACCAGATCGCGGCGCGCCTCTACATCTCGCGCAACACCGTCAAGTTCCACGTGCGCACGATCTACGAGCGCCTCGGGGTGCACAACCGGGTCGAGGCGGCGCGGGTTCTGGCCGGCGCGGGGGTCGCGCCGGCCGCCTGACCTGCGCGCGCTAGGCGGTCGTGATGGTCAGCGTGTGCTTGTGTCCCGGCGTGGCCCAGACGCCCACCTCGAGCCCGCGGTTCGTCAGCCTCGCCTCGTAGCGACGAACGCCGTGGCCGTCGAGGGCCACGCTGGTCACGCGCGCGTCGCGCGGCAGCGTGTGGCCGACGAGCAGCGTGCGCACGGGGGCGCTCGTGGCATCGACCTTCGTCGTGTAGCTCGCGCCGCTGTGCGCGGCGAAGACGTCGACCGCGCCGCCGCCGAGCCTGATGCTCGACCCCTCCACGCTGGGCTGCCCGGGCGGTACCTGCGGGAGGACCTGGAGCTCGGAGCGGTCCAGGAACGGCCGCACGCCCAGCTGCTGATGGATCACCGGCCACGCGGTGCCGTAGTTGCCCCACGCCTGCATCACCATCGAGCGGCACGTCCAGCAGCGGTCGATGTTGGGCGTGAAGCCCGTGCTGAGGTCGCCGTTGAGGCCTGAGGGGAAGATCTCCGGCATGGCGCCGGGCTGCTCGTCGGGCGTGTTGCCCGTGGCGGGCTCCGAGAACATCGTCTCGGCGTTGGCGTGGGTGTAGCGCTGCTGCTGCTCGGGACCGAAGCGCCCGTAGTTGCCCTCGCCGACAGCCTGGATCGAGGTGGTCAGCGAGAAGATGCTGAACTCGCCCTTGCCCTCGGGGCCGCCGCCGCAGCCGGTGTGGAACAGCCCGCGGCTGCCCGGCCGGTCGCCGCTGAAGCACGAGGTCTCCCGGCCGGCCAGCGCGGTCGTGCCGTGGTCGAGCGAGGCCACGCCCGGCGCGACGCGGTCGCCCTTGGTGAGCTCGGCCTCCATCGGCACCTGGCCGATCCAGTGCTTCTGGAACGACTGGGCGTTGCCGGGGTCGCGCAGCGAGTCGGCGTACTGCCTGTCCGCCGCGTCCCACCACGTCGCCTCGAACTGATGGCGCAGCTCGCCGGCCAGCCTCACGGCCCACGCGTACGTCCGCCAATCGTGCTTGGAGCGCGCCATGTCGGCGAGGTCGTAGAGCGAGCGGATGTAGTAGACGCCGTTGTCGAGCTTCTCCGGGCCCATACCCGTGCGCTCGACGTTGCCCGAGCCTTCGGGCCAGCCGTCGCGGTCGACGTCGAGCTTGCGGTCGACGACGCGCAGGTTGCGCTTGGCGAAGTCGTACATCTCGTCGCGGAACCGGTTGTCGCCGGTCCAGCGCCAGATGAGCGCCACCGCGCTCGGGAACTTGACCGTCTCATCGGTGTTGAAGTCGTTGGTCTTCGTGCCGTCGGGCGCGGTGGTCTGCGAGTCGTGGCCGAACCAGATCGAGCCGTCGGACACCGCCTCGTGGACGACGATCCCCGAGCGGTCGTTGAGGATGTCGGAGATGTCGCGCAGCGCCCGCAGGTGGTCCTTGGCCACCTCGAACTGGCCCAGGGCCACCGCGGCGAAGTTCGTGTACTGGCCGTCGGTGGCGAAGAGCCACGGGTAGTCGGGATAGCCGGCGCCGAACCAGCGAGCGTGGGCGACCGCGCCGAGCGGCGCCGGGAACTGCTTGCCCTGGTTGGTCCAGCGGATCTGCAGGTCCGAGGCCGTCTGCGTCAGGTCGGCGAGGTTCTGCTTGCCCCAGTCGATCGCGTCCTGCAGCAGCGGGTCACCGGGGAGCGAGACCTGCGACCACTGCGCGAGCCGCTCGCGCGCCGCGATCTTCGCGGCCAGCGTGCCGTCGGGGTCGCGCAGCGCGCCGGCGAGCTCGCTCTGCGCCTGGCTCACGCCCTGGTCGGATCCGGCGACCGCGATCCACAGCGTCTTGCTCGCGCCCGCCGGGACGGTGACCCGGTAGCGAAGCTCACCCCCGGTGCCGCGGCCGAAGGGCCCGTCGTCGCATGTGCTCGGCGCCTCCTCGGCGCTGCACACGTTGGCGCCCTGAGGGCCACGGAACGCGCCGCCGCCGGCCGCCGCCTCACCCGACGCGGGGTCCTGGTCGGAGCCGACGAGCGCCGCGTAGTGGTGCTCGGGCGCGCCCGGCAGCGCGCCGTCGTCGGTGAACTGCAGCGCCGTGCCCGTGAAGGCGCCCTTGTCCGGGAGGTTGTCGCTCGCGTTGGGCGTCACGCCCGTGAACCCCCACGGGTAGGCGCCCATGAGCTCGGAATGCGCGTCGACCTTGACCGTGACGGTCTTGTCGGCCGCGCTCGGGTTGGTCATGCGCAGCCCGAAGAGCGCCGCGCGGTTCGCGTCGGGCGCGACGTCGGTGCGCTGCAGCTGAAGGCCGCCCGTCGCGGGCAGGTCGAAGCGCGTGTAGCCCCATCCGCTGGAGAACGTCGTCGCGGGCCCGATCCAGTCGCCGTCGATCCCGAACCACACGCCGTCCACGAGCTTGAGCGGGGGTGCCCACACGCCGCCCATCTCGCCGGTGATGTGCCAGCCGTTGGCGTAGAAGCGCCCGTCCTGGAAGCCCTCGACGTAGGAGCGCTGCCCGGCCGCCACCTCGCGACGGTCCTGGAGCCGGTTGGTGACCGACAGCTCCGGCGTGGCGGCCTGAGCCGCGCCACCGGCGATCAGGGCGGCAGCCACTCCCGCTGCCAGGGCACGCGCACTGCGCACGACCACACCTCCAGGTCCGACGGAGCCCCGCGGCGCCTCCCGCCGCGCTCGCCGACCCTGGGATACCCGGAGCGACCGCGGCCAACCATTACGATGCAGTCGCGAGCGCCCTTAGCTCAGCTGGATAGAGCGCGTCCCTCCGGAGGACGAGGTCGCAGGTTCGAATCCTGCAGGGCGCGTCTCGGATCGGGGCGGTTCAGGTCGCCGTCGCCGGCGGCACCGCGGTCGTGCAGAAGGCGCAGCGGGTGGCGGCGACGGGGATCTGGCTGAGGCACTCGGGGCAGCCGCGGGTGAGGGTCTCGACGTCGGGCTCGGTGCGCATGCGGGCCATGAGGTAGTTGACCGGGCGGACCACGAGGAAGAAGACGACCGAGGCGACGATCAGGAAGGTCAGCACGGCGTTGAGGAAGTCGCCGTAGGCGAACTTGCTGCCGTTGATCGTGAACGTCAGGGTGGCGAAGCTGGGCTCGCCGAAGATGGCGGCGATGACCGGCGTGATGATGTCGCGGACCAGCGCGGTGACCACGGCGGTGAACGCGGCGCCGATGACGACGGCCACGGCGAGGTCGACCAGGTTGCCGCGCAGGATGAAGGCGCGGAAGTCCTTGAGGATCTCGGGCATCGGGGGCATGGGCGGCGAAGCTATCGAGCGCTCCGGTCGGCGCTCGCGGCCCGGCGGTACTCTCGACGCCGCGATGGACCTCTCGCTCTTCTTCGCCGGCACCGCCGGCTCGGTGCCCACAGCGCGGCGCGGCCTGCCCGCGCTGCTCCTGCGCCGTGGCGGCGACCGCCTGCTCTTCGACTGCGGCGAGGGCACCCAGCGCCAGCTGCTGCGAACGGTGGGCCTGCCCGACATGCAGGCGATCTTTTTGACCCACCACCACGCCGACCACTGGCTCGGCCTCCCGGGCATGCTCAAGTCCTTCGAGCTGCGCGACCGCGAGGCGCCGCTGACGGTCTACGGACCGCCCGGGACGGCGGACCTGATGCGCGCGATGCGCATCGTCTACGGACGCCTGAGCTACCCGTTCTCGGTCGTCGACCTCGAGGCCGGCGACGCCGTGGCCCGCGACGGCTACGAGATCACGCCGTTCAACGTCCGCCATCGCGCTCACGCCTTCGGCTACGCGATCGTCGAGGAGGAGCGCCTCGGCCGCTTCGACGCCGAGCTGGCCACGCGCCTGGGCGTGGCCTTCGGCCCCGACTTCGGGCGCCTCCAGCGCGGCGAAGTCGTCGACGGCGTGCGCCCCGAGCAGGTCGTCGGGCCCGCGCGGGCGGGGCGCAAGATCGTGCTCTCCGGCGACACGGCGCCGTGCGAGATGCTCCAGGTCGCCGCCCACGAGGCCGACGTCCTCGTCCACGAGGCGACGTTCGCCGAGGACGAGCGCGAACGCGCCCTGCAGACCGGCCACTCGACCGCGCGCCAAGCCGCCGAGCTCGCGCGTGCCGCCGACGTCCGCATGCTCGCGCTGACGCATCTCTCCACGCGCTACGCGGGGGCCGAGATCCGCGACGAGGCGCGCGCCGTCTTCGAGCGCACGGAGGTCCCGCGCGACTTCGACGTCATCCACGTGCCCTTCCCCGAGAAGGGCGAGCCCGAGCTGCAGCGCTACGACGCCGAGCGCGCGCGGGCGTGACGGCGTCGCAGCAGGCCGGCACGCTCGAGCAGGTAGCGCGCCTCGCGCTGATGGATGTCGACCTCGGCGAGGCGATCGGCGAGGTCGCCGGCCCGGGCCGCGGCCTCGCGGTGGGCCTTGCGCATGGCGAGGTCGGCTTCGTTGGCGTTGAGGTTCTCGGAGGAGGGAGGCGGCTTGGTCATGGCTGCCGAGGATCGACGCCGGCCGTTACGTGCCGCTCAGGCGTGCGTTGCCGTCCTGTTGGCGAAGCGGTGCGTCCGGCTTCCGCAGGTGACGCTGCTACTGTGGCCGCACCGCCCCTTTAACCCGGTCCCGTGAGGCCAGGAAGGAGCCGATGAGCACCGACAAGACCGTCCTCGACGGCGACGACATGCGCCGCACGCTCGTGCGGATCGCGCACGAGATCGTCGAGAAGAACCCCGACCGCGAGCGCCTGGCCATCGTGGGCATTCACCGCCGCGGCGCCCACCTCGCTCGGCGACTGCGCGCTCTGCTGGGCGACCTGCTGGAGAGCGAGGTGCCGCTCGGGGAGCTCGACATCTCCTTCTACCGCGACGACCTCGGCCGCCGCGCCGACTCGCCCGTCGTGCACTCGACGCAGCTCGACTTCGCGCTCGACGGCGCCACCGTGGTGATCGTCGACGACGTCCTCTTCACGGGCCGCACGGTGCGCGCCGCGATCGAGGCGCTCTTCGACTACGGCCGGCCGGCGCGCGTGCAGCTCGCCGTGCTCGCCGACCGCGGCCACCGCGAGCTGCCACTCCGCCCCGACTACGTGGGCAAGAACCTGCCGACGGCGCGCGCCGAACGGGTCAACGTCCACGTCGAGGAGCTCGACGGCGTCGACGAGGTGACGATCACGGAGAACGCGGAGGTCGTGGCATGAGACATCTGCTTTCGGTCGAGGACCTCGACCGCGCCGCCATCGAGCGCATCTGCGACCGGGCCGCGTCGTTCGCCGAGGTGGCCGACCGCGAGATCAAGAAGGTGCCCGCCCTGCGCGGGCGGACGGTGCTCAACCTCTTCTACGAGGCGTCGACGCGCACGCGCTCGTCCTTCGAGCTGGCGGCCAAGCGGCTGAGCGCCGACGTCGTGAACTTCGCGGCCAGCGGCTCGAGCGTCGAGAAGGGCGAGTCGCTGAAGGACACCGTCCTCACCCTCAACGCGCACAAGCCCGACGCCATCGTCATCCGCACGCCGTGGGCGGGCGCGGCCGCCCTGGTGGCCGAATGGACGCCCGCGGCCATCGTCAACGCGGGCGACGGCAAGCACGAGCACCCCACGCAGGCGCTGCTCGACGTCCACACGCTGCGCCAGCGCCTGGGCGGCCTCGACGGCCTGAGCATCTGGATCGTCGGCGACGTCCTGCACTCGCGCGTCGCGCGCTCGAACATCCTCGCCTTCCAGAAGATGGGCGCGCACGTCACGGTGTGCGGACCGCCGACGCTCATCCCGCGCGCCGTCGAGGCGCTCGGCTGCGACGTGCGCTACACGCTCGACGAGCTCGGCGAGGCCGACGTCATCTACGCCCTGCGCATGCAGCACGAGCGCATGGACCAGGCCTTCGTGCCCACGCTGCGCGAGTACGCCACCGAGTACCAGATCAACGGCCGGCGCCTGCACCCGCGCCAGGTGCTCATGCACCCCGGCCCGGTGAATCGCGGCGTGGAGCTCTCCGGCGAGGTGGTCGACTCGCCCCAGGCGGTCATCACGGCCCAGGTCGAGGCCGGCGTGGTCGTGCGGATGGCGGTGCTCTACGAGGTCCTCGCGAGCGCCCGCACGGGCGAGCCGGTCCACGAGCCGGCGCCGGCATGAGCCTCGTCAGGCCCGCCGCCCCGCGCGCCCGCCTCGTCGTCCGCGGCGCGCATGTCGCGGACCCGCGCGCGGGCCTCGACGGGCGCTTCGACGCGGTGGTCGCCGACGGGCTGATCGCTGAGCTGGCGCCCGCCGGCACGGCCGCGGTGCCCGAGGGCGCCGAGGTCGTCGACGGCGAGGGTCGCCACCTGCTCCCCGCCTTCGTCGACCCGCACGTGCACCTGCGCGTGCCGGGGCAGGAGCACAAGGAGGACCTCGAGACCGGGACGCGCGCCGCGGCCGCCGGCGGCTTCTGCGCCGTCATCGCGATGCCCAACACCGATCCGGTGGTCGACAGCGCTCCCGTGCTGCGAGCCCTGCGCGACACCGCCGCTCGCGACGCCCGCGTCCCCGTCGCGTTCACGGCCAGCATCACGCGCGGCCTGCGCGGCGAGGAGCTCACCGAGATGGGCGAGCTGCGCGATCAGGGCGCGATCGGCTTCACCGACGACGGGCGCCCTGTGGTCTCTGCCGGGGTGCTGCGCAAGGCGCTGCAGTACCAGCGGCTGGCCGGCGGCCTGATCGCCCTGCACGACGAGGATCCCGCGCTCAGCGGGCGCGGTGCCATGCACGAAGGCGAGGTCAGCGCCCTGCTCGGCGTGGCCGGCATCCCCAGCGTCAGCGAGTCGACGATGGTCGCGCGCGACTGCGCGCTGGCCGGCTACGAAGGCGCCCGGATCCACGTGCAGCACCTGTCGTGCGTCGAGTCCGTGCGCGCGATCGAGGCGGCCAAGGCGGCCGGCGTCCAGGTGACCTGCGAGGTCACGCCGCATCACCTCTGCCTGACGGACGACGCCGTGCGCGAGAGCCGAACGTCCGGTGAAGGCCGGCCGGAGGCCGGCACTGGGATTCTCAACACGTCCATGAAGATGAACCCACCGCTGCGTACGGACGGCGATCGCCGCGCGCTGATCGAAGGGCTGCGCTCGGGGGTCATCGACTGCGTGGCCACCGATCACGCGCCGCACGCGCGCGACGAGAAGGAGGTCCCGTTCGAGCAGGCGCCGATGGGGACCACGGGCCTCGAGACCGCTTTCGCGGCTGTGTATACGCACCTCGTCGCCCCCGGCGTGCTCGACCTCGGCCTCGTGGTCGAGCGCATGACGGCCGGCGGGGAGCCGTTCGGGGTGCCGGCGCCGCGGATCGCCGTGGGGGAGGAGGCCAACCTCGTCCTCGTCGATCTCGATGCCGAGTGGGACGTCGGCGAGGACGGCTACGAGAGCCGGTCTGAGAACTGCTGCTTCGCCGGCCAGCGGCTGCAGGGACGGGTGCTGCTCACGTTGGCGGCGGGCGCCGTCGCGTATCGGGAGCGGGCCTTCGCAGTGGTGGGCGCGTGACCGCGGCTCGCGGCGACGGGGCGGCGAGCGCGTACGTCCTCCTCGAGGACGGCGCACGCTTCGACGGCGAGGCGTGCGGCGCCGACGAGCCGGCGACCGGGGAGGTCGTCTTCACGACCGGCATGAGCGGCTACCAGGAGTCGATGACCGACCCCAGCTTCGCCGGGCAGCTCATCACCTTCACCTATCCGCACATCGGCAACTACGGCGTGTCGGCCGAGGCGATGGAGTCCGACCGGCCATGGGCGCGCGCGGCGATCATGCGCGCCGCGGTGAACCGCGAGGACGCGCCGGGCGCCGAGCGCGGCTGGCTGGACTGGCTCACCGACTGCGGTGTGCCGGCGATCACGGGCATCGACACGCGCGCGCTCGTGCGCCACATCCGTGCCGCGGGAGCCATGCGCGGCGGCGTCTTCCCCGGACGCATGAGCGAGGCCGAAGCGCGCGAGCGCATCGCGGCGGAGCCGCCGATGGCCGGGCTGGACCTCGCGCGCGAGGTGACGCCGGCGGCGATGACCGAGCACGGCAGCGGCGGCGGGCCGCTCATCGCGGCGATCGACACCGGCATCAAGACCTCGATCGTGCGCAACCTCGTGGCGCGCGGCGCGCGCGTGGAGCTGCACCCGTGCACCGCCGGCGCGGCCGAGCTGACCGCCAACGACCCCGACGCGGTGTTCCTGGCCAACGGGCCCGGCGACCCGGCGGCGCTTCGGTACATCGTGGCCACGGTGCGCGAGCTCGTCGGCACGCGACCGGTGTGGGGGATCTGCCTGGGCCATCAGCTGCTCTGCCAGGCCGTCGGCCTTCAGACCTACAAGCTGCCCTTCGGCCACCGCGGCGCCAACCACCCGGTCAAGGACCTGCGCACCGGGAGGATCGAGATCACCGCGCAGAACCACGGGTTCGCGGTGGCGGCGCCGGACGGCGCCGGACGGGTCGAGGCGGACGAGCCGGTCCGCTGGAGCACGGACTTCGGCGAGGCGGCGCTCACGCACGTCAACCTCTACGACCGCACGGTCGAGGGGCTGGAGCTGCTCGAGGTCGAGAGCGCCACGGTCCAGTACCACCCCGAGGCCGGCCCGGGCCCCAACGACGCCCTGTACCAGTTCGACCGGTTCCTGGAGGCGGTGGCGAGCGGCTCCGCAGGAGGCGGTCGCGCGCCCGGAACCGGCTCCGCCGGGGGAGGCGCCGATCGTGCCTAGGCGCGACGACCTCCACAAGATCCTCATCCTCGGGTCGGGGCCGATCGTCATCGGCCAGGCGGCGGAATTCGACTACTCCGGCGTGCAGGCGTGCAAGGTCCTCAAGGACGAGGGCTACGAGATCGTGCTGGTCAACTCCAACCCGGCGACGATCATGACCGACCCGGAATTCGCCGACGCCACCTACATCGAGCCGCTCCTGCCGGGTCCGGTGGCGCAGGTCATCGAGCGCGAGCGTCCCGACGCGCTGCTGCCGACCCTTGGCGGCCAGACGGCCCTGAACCTGGCCAAGGCGCTGCACGAGGACGGCACGCTCGAGCGCTACGGCGTCGAGCTCATCGGCGCCGACTACGACGCCATCGCCCGCGCCGAGGACCGCGACCTCTTCCGCCAGGCCATGGAGCGCGCCGGCCTGAAGATGCCGCGCAGCGCGATCGCCACCTCGCTGCGCGAGGCGCGCGCCGCCCTCGGCGACATCGGCCTGCCGTGCATCGTCCGGCCGGCCTTCACGCTCGGCGGGCGCGGCGGCGGGATCGCGCGCACCGAGGAGGACTACGAGCGGATCGTCGCGCGCGGGCTGGCGGCGTCGCCCATCGGCCAGGTGCTGCTGGACCAGTCGGTCCTCGGCTGGGGCGAGTTCGAGCTCGAGGTCATGCGCGATCGCAACGACAACGTCGTGATCGTGTGCTCGATCGAGAACGTCGACCCGATGGGCGTCCACACCGGCGACAGCGTCACCGTCGCGCCGCAGCAGACCCTGACCGACCGCCTGTACCAGCGCCTGCGCGACCAGGCGATCGCCGTCATCCGCGCCGTGGGGGTCGAGACCGGCGGCTCCAACGTCCAGTTCGCCGTGGATCCGACGAGCGAGGAGATCCTCGTCATCGAGATGAACCCGCGCGTCTCGCGCTCCAGCGCCCTCGCGTCCAAGGCGACGGGCTTCCCGATCGCCAAGATCGCCGCCCGCCTAGCCGTCGGCTACGCGCTCGAGGAGATCCCCAACGACATCACCGGCATCACGCCCGCCAGCTTCGAGCCCACGATCGACTACGTGGTGGTCAAGTGGCCACGTTTTGCCTTCGAGAAGTTCCCTGGCGTCGCCTCCGATCTGTCGACTCACATGAAGTCCGTGGGCGAGGCTATGGCCATCGGGCGCACGTTTCAGCACGCGTTTGCAAAATCTCTGCGCAGCCGCGAGCTCGACATCGTCACGAACCTCGACGCCGTCGATCGAGCGACGCTGCTGGAGATGCTCGAGCGTCCGGCCAGCGACCGCTACGACGTGCTGCTCGAGGCCTTCCGCAAGGGCGCCACGCTCGAGGACGTACACGCGCGCACGAGCATCGATCCCTGGTTCCTGCACGAGCTGCGCGACCTCGCCCTGGACCCCGCGGCGGCGGCGCGGGGCGAGCGCTCGTTCAAGTCCGTCGACACCTGCGCCGCCGAGTTCCCGGCGCGCACGCCGTACTACTACTCCGGCCTCGAGCGCCGCGCCGTCCACGAGGTGGAGCGCGGCGAGCGCCCGAGCGTCGTCATCCTCGGCAGCGGGCCCAACCGGATCGGCCAGGGCATCGAGTTCGACTACTGCTGCGTCCACGCCGCCATGACCGTCCGCGAATCGGGGCGTGACGCGGTCATGATCAACTGCAACCCCGAGACGGTTTCGACCGACTACGACACCTCCGACCGTCTGTACTTCGAACCGCTGACGCTCGACGACGTCCTCGGCGTCATCGAGGTGGAGCGCCCCGAGGGGGTCATCGTGCAGTTCGGGGGCCAGACGCCGCTCAAGCTTGCCGCAGGGCTGGCCGCGGCCGGGGTGCCGCTGCTCGGGACGAGCGTCGACGCCATCGACCTGGCCGAGGATCGCGGCCGCTTCGGCGCCCTGCTCGAGCGCCTGGGCTATGACGCGCCGCCGTACGCGACCGCGCACTCGGTCGACGAGGCCCTGGAGCAGTCCGAAGGCGTGGGCTTCCCGCTCCTCGTGCGCCCCAGCTACGTGCTCGGCGGCCGCGCCATGGAGATCGTCTACTCGCGCGACGGCCTGGCCGAGTATCTCGATCGCAATGCGCGCGACGGCCGACCCATCTACCTCGACCGCTTCCTCGAGAACGCCATCGAGGTCGACGTCGACGCGCTGTGCGACGGGACCGACGTGTGGATCGGCGGGATCATGCAGCACGTCGAGGAGGCCGGGATCCACTCCGGCGACTCGGCCTGCGTGCTGCCGCCGCACTCGCTCGGCCCCGAGATGCTCGACGAGATCCGGGTCGCCACCCGCGGGATCGCGCTGGGCCTCGGCGTCGTCGGGCTCATGAACGTCCAGTACGCCGTGCACGGCGGCGCCCTCTACGTCATCGAGGCCAACCCGCGCGCCTCGCGGACGGTGCCCTTCGTGTCGAAGGCGATCGGCGTGCCGCTGGCCAAGGTCGCGTGCCGAGTCATGCTCGGCGAGCGCATCGCCGACCTCGACCTCCCGACCGAGCCCATGGTCGCCGACCACGTCAGCGTCAAGGAAGCGGTGCTGCCCTTCGATCGCTTCGAGGGCTCGGACGCGATCCTCGGGCCCGAGATGCGCTCCACCGGCGAGGTCATGGGCGTCGCGCGCGACTTCCCAACGGCCTTCGCCAAGGCCCAGGCGGCCGCCGGGGCCGCGCTGCCCAGCGGCGGCACGGCCTTCATCACCGTGACCGACTCCGACAAGCCCGGCGCGGTGGCGGTGGCACAGACGCTGCACGACCTCGGCTTCCGCATCGTGGCCACGCGCGGGACGAAGGAGGCCATCGAGCGCATGGGCATCCCGGCCACGGTCTTGAAGAAGATCGGCGAAGGCTCGCCCAACGTGGTCGAGTGGATCGAGAACGGCGAGGTCGACCTCGTGGTGAACACGCCGACGGGCTCCGGCGCGCGCTCGGACGGCTGGCAGATCCGCCGAGCGGCCGTCGCGCGCGGGATCCCGTGCCTGACGACGCTGTCCGGCGGCCTGGCCGCGGTGCGCGCCATCGCCGCCGCGCGCCACGGTGCGGCCGAGGTCCTCTCGCTGCAGGACATTCACGGCGGGCGCGTCACGGCGGAGGCGACCGAGTGAGCCTGAGCGAGCCGCGGACGCTGGCTCCCTTCGGCCGGCGCATGCTCGCGGTCGCTGAGCGGCGCGAGCTCGGCGCCTACGTCGTGCTGGCCGCCGACGATCCCGGTGGCCCGATCCCGCGCGCGGGCCAGTTCTACATGCTGGCCGCGGAGCGGGAGTGGGGAGGCCGCGACGACGGGCGGCCGTTCCTGCCGCGGGCGTTCAGCGTGCTGCGCGCGCGCGCGGCGGGGCCGGCCGAGGGCGCGGCGGGGCCGGCCGAGGATGCAGCGGGGCCGCGCCTCGAGTTCATGCTCGAGGCCGTCGGTCCCGGCACCGAGCGGCTGTGCGAGCTCCGGCCCGGCGAGGGCCTGCACGTGACCGGACCGCTGGGCATCGGCTTCCCCGACCCACCCGACGCCCGTCGCGCGCTGCTCTGCGGCGGTGGCGTGGGCACCGCACCGCTGGCCATCTGGCAGGACGAGCTGCTGGCAGGCGGCCAGCCGGCGCCCGCGCTGCTGGGCTTCCGCGACGCCGCTCATGCGCCGGGAGCGACGCTGCTGCAGAACGCCCGCGTCGCCACCGACGACGGCTCGCACGGCCACCACGGCCTCGTCACCGACCTGCTCGACGCCGAGCTCGACGCCGACGACCACGTCGTCGTCTACGCCTGCGGGCCGCCGCCCATGCTCGAGGCCGTGCGCGCCCTGTGCGAGGCGCGCGGCGTCCCCAGCCGCCTCGCGCTCGAGTCCGGGATGGCCTGCGGCTTCGGCGCCTGCTTCGGCTGCGTCGTGGCGCTGCGCGACGGCGGCTACGCGCGGCTGTGCGTCGACGGCCCGGTCCTCGACGGCGCGCTGCTGGCGGAGGTGCCCGCGCCGTGACGGTGGCGAGCGGCTCCGTGGCCTTCTGCGGCCTGCACCTGGCCCATCCGATCGTCAACGGCTCGGGTACCTTCGACGTCGTCGCGGCCCGGCGCACCTTCGGCGACGCGGTGCTCCGGGCACCCGGGATCGACGGCCCGGGGTCGGGCTTCCCGTTCGCCGCTTTCGTGTCGAAGACGATCACGCTCGAGCGGCGTGACGGCAACCCGCCACCGCGGCTCTACGAGGCGCCGACGGGGCTCATCAACTCGATCGGCCTGCCCAACAAGGGCCTGGCGGGCTACCTGGCCCACGACCTCCCCGAGCTCGCACGCCTGCCCGTTCCCCTCATCACGAACGTCATGGGCTCGTCCGCGGACGAGCTGTGCGCGCTCGTGGAGGCCCTCGACGCGCGTGACGAGGTCGACGCGCTGGAGCTCAACGTCTCGTGCCCGAACGTCGACACCGGACTCGACATCGGTGCCGATCCGCGCGAGCTGCGCGCGGTGCTGCGCCAGGTTCGGCCCCGGACGGCGAAGCCGCTCATCGTCAAGCTCACGCCCAACACCGCCGACGTCGCGGCGGTCGCGCAGGCCGCGCAGGACGCCGGCGCCGACGCCGTCGCGCTCATCAACACCCTCCGCGCCTACGCGCCGCACCCGCGCCGGCCTGGAGCCGCCTGGCTGGGCAACGCCACCGGTGGGCTCTCGGGTCCCGCCATCCGCGCGGTGGCGCTGGCGCAGGTGCGCGACGTCGCCGCGCGCGTCACGATCCCGATCGTCGGCATGGGTGGCGTGCAGACCGGGCGTCACGCTGCGGACATGCTCGAGGTGGGCGCCACGCTCGTCGCTGTGGGCACCGAGAGCTTCCGGGATCCGGCCGCGGGAACACGGATCTCACGCGAGCTTGACGAATTGTTCGCAAACAGCGGGCAGAAGGCGACGTGAGGCCCCGAGCGTCAAGATTCGACACCTAGGAAACCCCTGCAAAGGGATGTAAAACCGTCAACCAGTCTGGATGAGCCTCGACCTCACGTCGAGGTCGAGGCGAATTCGCGGCATTCCGCTTGCCAGCGGGCCTTGTCTGTGTAGTATCGCCGACCGATGCCGCCGGTCACGAATTCTCCTGCCAAGCACACGGCGGCACCCGAGCGATCACTGCTGCAGCGCATGGACGCACTGCAACGTGCCAACGAGATTCGGACTCGTAGGGCGCAGCTGAAGAAGGACCTGAAGGGGGGCCGGGTGTCGATCCATACGCTGCTGCTCGAACCGCCCGAGTACGTCGAGACCGCGAAGGTCTTCGACATGCTCCTGGCGGTTCCCAAGTACGGACGCGTGAAAGCCAACAAGATCCTGCAGCAATGCCGGATCTCGCCGAGCAAGACGATCGGCGGGCTGTCCGAGCGCCAGCGCACCGAGCTGGTCTCGCTCCTGCGCCGCTGAGCGCGGGCGACGGCCGGATCGGTGGTAGTGACGCCGCGCCAATAAGGCGTCCGCCGCGGTGCGTCGTACCATCGCGCCGTGGCTCGCGTCTTCGTCATCACCGGCCCTTCCGGAGTGGGCAAGGGCACGCTCATCCGCACGCTGCGCGAGCGGCTGCCCGCGCTGGCGCTCAGCGTCTCCGCCACCACGCGGGAGCCCCGCCCCGGCGAGGAGGACGGCGCCGACTACCACTTCCTGAGCGACTCAGATTTCCAGCGTCGGGTCGACGCAGGCGAGTTCGTCGAGCACGCCACCTACTCCGGACGCCGGTACGGCACGCTGCGCTCCGAGGTCGAGCGCCACACCGCGGCCGGCGAGCCGGTCGTGCTCGAGATCGAGGTGCAGGGGGCACGCCAGGTGCGCGAGGCCCTGCCCCAGGCCCTCCAGGTCTTCATCGCGCCACCCTCGCTCGACGCGCTGCGCACGCGACTGGTGGGGCGCGGGACCGACGACGAGGACCAGGTGGCGGCACGCCTGCGCGTGGCCCAGGAGGAGCTCGCCGCCCAGGGCGAGTTCGGCCACGTGGTGGTCAACGATCGCCTCGAGGACGCCGTCGAGGAGCTCCTCGGCATCGTGCGCACCGCCCTCGGGGAGTGCGTCAAGACCGCATAAGGGCAACGTTGCAGCCGCAACGAGGGTCGGCGGGCGGCTGGTACCCTCGACGCATGATCAACCCGCGCATCGACACGCTTCTCGAGCAGGTCGATTCCAACTACGCCTCCGTGCTCGTGGCCGCCAAGCGAGCGCGCCAGATCAACTCCTACTACCACAACCTCGGCGAGGGGACGTTCGACGAGTTCCCGCCGCCGATGGTCGACTCCTCCTCGAAGAACTACCTGACGATCGCCCTCGAGGAAGTCGCCGCGGGCAAGATCAAGTACCAGTACCGCTAGGGGCTAGGGGGCACCTTGGGTCGAGTCCTCCTCGGCGTCAGCGGCGGCATCGCCGCCTACAAGGCGCTCGAGGTGGTGCGCCTGGCCACCAAGGCCGGGCACGCCGTGCGGGTCATCCAGACCCCGACGGCGCAGCGCTTCGTCGGTGCGGCCTCGTTCGCCGCGCTGAGCGGGGCTCCCGTGCTCACCGACGAGTTCGAGCGCGATCCCGCACGTGGCGCCTTCCCCGACCAGCGCCCGCCCGATCACGACCCGCTCAGCCACCTCGAGCTCGTCCGCAACGCCGACGCCCTTCTCATCGCGCCGGCCAGCGCCAACACGATCGCCAAGCTCGCCGGCGGCCTGGCCGACAACCTGCTCACGTCGGCCGCCCTGGCCGCCACCTGCCCGGTGCTGGTGGCGCCGGCGATGAACAACCACATGTACGAGCACCCGGCCACGCAGGCCAACCTGGCCACGCTGCGCGAGCGCGGCGTCACCGTGGTGGACCCGGGCACGGGCGCGCTGGGCTCCAAGCACGAGTCGGGGATCGGGCGCCTGGCCGAGCCGGCCCAGCTGCTGGCCGCGGTGGAGGCCGTGATCCCGACGGGAAGCCGGCCCTGGGATGGCCTGCGGGTGCTCGTGACCGCCGGCGGGACCCGCGAGCCGATCGACGCCGTGCGCTACGTCGGCAACCGCAGCTCCGGGCGCATGGGCTTCGCGCTGGCCGAGGAGGCGGCCGCGCTGGGCGCCGCCGTCACCGTCATCGCGGCCAACGTGTCGCTGCCACGCTCTCCGGCCGTGCGCTACCTGGAGGTCACGACCGCCTCCGAGCTGCAGGCCGCGTGCGAGGCCGAGCTCGCGAGCGCCGACGTGCTGCTGATGGCCGCCGCCGTGGCCGACTACCGCCCGCCCCGTGCGGCCGCGGACAAGCTCAAGAAGGACGAGCGTGAGGAACTGGTGCTCGCCCTGGAACGTACTCCGGACATCCTGTCCGGCCTCGCCGCCCACCGCCGCGCCGGCCAGCTCCTGGTCGGCTTCGCCGCCGAGCACGGCGAGCGCGCGCTCGAGTACGGGCGCGAGAAGCTGGCCCGCAAGGGCCTGGACGCCGTCGTGGTCAACGACATCGCGCGCGCGGAGATCGGCTTCGAGAGCACCGAGAACGAGGTCACGATCATGACCGCCCGCGGGGAGCGCCACGTCGCGCGCGCTTCGAAGGCGGAGGTCGCCCGCGCGATCCTCGAGGTCGTGGGCGAGCTGCGCCGCGCGGAGAGGACGACGGCCCCGCAATGAGCACCGAGCGCATCGAGGAGGAGCCTCCCGGCGCGGTCGACGAGACCGAGATCGCCGGCGCGCAGGAGCTCGGCCGCCAGGTCGCGCTGGCCGTCACCGACGCCGTCGAGGTGCGACGCGAGCTGCTCGACCTCGTGCTCGTGTGCGTGGTGGCCGAGGGCCACATCCTCGTCGAGGACCTGCCGGGCGTGGGCAAGACGACGCTGGCGCGCTCGGTGGCGCGCGCCTTCGACCTGCAGTTCGCGCGCGTGCAGTGCACGGCCGACCTGCTGCCCGCCGACGTCGTCGGCACCAACGTCTTCAACCAGCGCGAGGGGCGCTTCGAGTTCCGCCCCGGCCCGATCTTCGCCAACATCGTGCTCGTCGACGAGATCAACCGCGCCTCGCCCAAGACGCAGTCGGGGCTGCTGGAGTGCATGCAGGAGCGCCGCGTCACCGTCGACGTCCACACCCACGAGCTCGCGCGGCCGTTCGTCGTGCTGGCCACGCAGAACCCCGTCGAGTTCGAGGGCACCTACCCGCTGCCCGAGGCCCAGGTCGACCGCTTCATGGCCCGCGTGTCGATGGGCTATCCGTCCTCGGCGGGCGAGGTGGCCATGCTGCGGGCCCACGAGGTCTCCGATCGCGTCGAGGTGCTCGAGCCGGTGGCGACGGCGGCGGAGCTGCTCGCCGCGCAGGACGCGGCACGCCGGATCCACGCGTCGGACGCCCTGCGCGGCTACGTCGTCTCGCTGCTGGCGCGGACGCGCGAGGATCCGCGCATCGAGCTCGGCGCGAGCCCGCGCGCGGGGCTCATGCTCCTGCGCGCGGCCAAGGCGCGAGCGCTCATGCGGGGCCGCGACCACGCCCTTCCCGACGACGTGCAGGCGCTGGCCCAGGTCGTCCTCTCGCACCGCCTCGTGCTGGCGCCCGAGGCGGTGGACGTGACCGGCGAGCGCATCGTCGCCGACGCGCTGGCGGCGACCCCGGCGTTGTAGGAGCCCGGCTCGTGCGCCCGGCCGCCGCCACCGCGCTCCTCGGGCTCCTGCTCACGCTCACGGCCGCGACCTTCGACGCCGAGCCGCTCTACGTCCCCGGCGTCGGGCTCGTGTTCCTGGCCGCCGCGACGACGCTCTGGGTGGCCCTCGGCGCGCGCGGCGTGCGCGTGGCGCGCACCCTCGGCGCGCGGCGCACGCTCGAAGAGGAGCCGGTGCACATCGACCTCGTCGTCTCCTCGGGACGCATGCCGCTGCCCAGGGGCCTGATCGAGGACGAGCTGCTGTCCGAGCCCGCGGTGATGGCGGGCGGGCGTCGCCGCACCGAGGTGCGCATCAACGCGCGTTTCGCGCGGCGCGGGCGGAAGCTGCTGCCGCCGCCGCGCATCGTCGTCTCCGATCCGTTTGGCCTGGCCACGCGGATCGTGAGCGCCGCCGAGCCGGCCGAGGTGCTCGTGCTGCCGCGCCTGGAGCCGGTCGTCACGCCGCCCGGCGCGGGCGACAGCAGCGGCGTGGCCGCGCGCCGCGGGCGACCCTCGATCGCCGCCGAGGTCGACCTCGACGGCCTGCGGCCCTACCGGCCGGGCGCCGCGGCGTCGCGGATCTTCTGGCAGGGCCTGGCGCGCGGCGGCGATCTCATGGAGCGCCGGCTGCGGGCCGACGGCGACACCCGCCCGCTCGTCGTGCTCGATCCGCGGCGTCCGGCGCGCGAGGAGGACCTCGACATGGCCGTGCGTGCCGCCGCCTCGCTGTGCGTGCACCTGGCGCGCCTGGGCGGCTGCGCGCTCCTGCTCCCGGGCGACCGGCGACCGACGACCCTCGAGCCGACGCTGATCGGCTGGCCGAACCTGCACGTGCGCCTGGCGCTGATCGACGGCGGGTCGTCGCGCTCGCCCAACGTCGCCGGTCTGGCCGCGCGCCGCGGCCCGCTGCTCTACGTGGCCGCCTGCGCACCCGGGCGCGCGCCGCGCGCGCTGCAGCACGCCGTGGGCGGCGGACGCTTCCTCATCGTGCCCGGCGGCGACGGCATCGCGGGAACGATGGCGCAGCGACCCGATCGCCGCGGCGGGCGCCGCGCGGTCTTCGCCGTGGCGGGCTGCACGGGATACGAGCTCACCGGCGGGCGCCAGCGCATCGCGGAGGTCGCGTGATGGGCGCCGTCGCGCTGCCGCGCGCGGCACGCGCGCCGGCCCGCGCCGTGGCGCGCCCCTGGCGGGCGCGCCTGGCCGCCTTCGCGGTGCTCGGCATGTTCGCCGGCCTGCACTGGGGCGCGCTCATCGACCCCGGACGGGGCGGCGCGATGCTGCTGGCACTGCTCTGCGCGCTGACCGGCGCGGGCGTGCTCGTCGCCGTCCCCGCCGGAGCGGCCGACTGGCAGCGCCGCGCGGCGGTGGGGGTGGTGACCTTCGTGCTGCTCGTCCTGGCGCTCCTGTGCGCCGGCGTGCCCCTGTGGACGCTCGCTCCGCGCGGGTGGGACGACCTGGTCAACGGGATGGTGCAGGGGATCAGCACCACGCCGGGCATCACCGTCCCCTACCGCGGGGTCGACGAGTGGGTGCGCACCGCGATCCTCTCGGGCGGCACCGCGCTTCTGGGGCTGGGCGCGGTGCTCGCGTTCAGGCCGCGTCGCGGCGGCGGCCTCGTCTCGCCGCTGCCGGCGGCGATGGCGCTGGGGACCCTCTACGCCGTCCCCATCATCGAGCGCGGCCCCGAGACGCCGTACTTCGACGGCGCGATCTTCTGCATCCTGCTCGCCGGGCTGCTGTGGCTCGAGCGCCTGCCCTCCGACCAGGTGGCCGTGGCGATGGCGTGCGTGCTGGTCAGCGCGATCGTGGGCGCCGTCGTGGCTCCGCGCCTCGACGGCACGCGACCGTGGTTCGACTACGAGTCGTTCGCCGAGAAGCTCGAGCCCACCAAGGCGGAGGCCTTCTCGTGGAACCACAGCTACGGGCCGCTCCACTGGCCGCGCGACGGCCGCGAGATGCTGCTCGTGAAGGCCAAGCACTCGGCCTACTGGAAGGCGACGAACCTTCCGGAGTTCGACGGGGTGCGCTGGCGCGAGGGGCGTCCCTCGCGCGCCGCCCTCTCCGACGCCCGTCTCAACGGCGCGTGGCTGCAGACCATCAGCGTCATCGACCGCGGCCTGAGGTCGCAGCAGTTCGTCGGGGCGGGGGTGACCCAGGAGATCCTGCCGCGCTCGTCGCGGGTCGCGCTGCCGCAGCCCGACGGCACCTTCGTGACCGCCCGAGCCGCCCTGCGGCCCGGCGACTCCTACCAGGCGCTCGTCTACACGCCGCGGCCCACCGAGCGCCAGCTGCGCCGGGCCGGCACCGACTACCCCGCGTATACGCAGGAGTTCCGCGAGCTGCGCATCCCGCTGCGGGGCGCCGTCTCGGCGCGGACCGACCCGATCACCGGCCGGCCCCTCGGCCCCAGCGCGCTCGTCCGCTTCCCCGCCTACGGGCAGGCAGGCGTGCCGCTCGTCGTCTGGCCGAGCCGCTTCGGCGTCCAGGAGATCGGCGTGGAGGCCCTCGTGAGCTCGCCCTACGCGCGCCTCTACGAGCTGACCCAGATCCTCCTGCATGGCGCGCGGTCGCCGTACGACTTCGCCCAGAAGGTGCGCGAGCGGGTCCAGACGGGCACGACGTACGACGAGTCCCCGCCGCCGAGCCGGTACCCGCTGGCGTCGTTCCTCTTCGACACGAGGGCTGGCTACTGCCAGCAGTTCTCGGGCGTCATGGCCCTCATGCTGCGCATGGGCGGGGTCCCCGCCCGCGTGGCGTCGGGGTTCAGCCCCGGCAGCTACAACAGCCGGCGCAAGCAGTACGTGGTCCGCGACACCGATGCGCACTCGTGGGTCGAGGCCTACTTCCCCCACCTGGGCTGGATCACCTTCGACCCGACCCCCGCGGCCTCGCCCGCCTCCGCGCAGTTCGACGACGCGAACACGGGCGCCGGCGGCGGTGCGTCGCCATCGGCGCTCGCGACCGGCCTGGGGCAGGCGGGCGACCGCCCCTTCGCCTCCGGGGACCCCGGAGCCGCCGTCGCGCCTCGGACCAGCAACGCCAGCTGGAGGCTGCCGGTGGCGGCCGCGCTCCTCGCGCTCGGCCTCGGATCGCTCGGCCTGGTGCTGTGGCGGCGGCGGCGTCCGTTCGTCGCGTTGGCGCCCGAGCTGGCCGAGCTGCAGACGGCGCTGCGGCGCTCGGGGCGCAACCCCTCGCCCGAGGTGACGCTCTCGCGCCTGGAGGCGCTGCTGGGCGGCAGCGAGGCGGCCGCGGCCTACGTGCGCGCCGTGCGTGACCGGCGCTTCGGCCGGCGTGTCGAGGGGCCCACGCCTACCCAGCGGC
>DASVFT010000031.1:0-16841 GCA_036379935.1 Solirubrobacteraceae bacterium
GTCGCGCGCACATCGATGGCGATCACCGCCTCGCACCACGGCGTCACTCGGCCGTCTGTATGGGACAACGTCCGGTTCATGGTCGCTTCGAGCTTCTAACATGTTAGTACGCCGGATGGCCGCGTGATATCCGGGCATGCCCCCCACCGGGCACGCGCGTCATCCGGCCCTTTGTCGCCGCGGGTACCGCGCCTTTGCGGCCGGGGACGCGCGACCCCGGCGCCGAGGGCTCGCAGGGCGCGCTCAGCCCGCGGCGATGTGCAGGCGCACCGTCAGGCAGCCGCGCTCCGAGCGGACCTCGACGAGGTCGCACAGCAGGCGCGCGATCCACAGCCCGCGGGGCTCACCGCGCAGAGCCGGGTCGAGCGTCAGATGGGCCACGAGCGGATCGGCGAGGCCGGGGCCGTCGTCGCGGATCTCGTAGATCAGCTCGCCGTTGCTGGTCCAGGCCCGCACCGTGCCGCTTCCGGGGCCGTGGACCACCACGTTGGCCGCGACCTCCTGAACGGCGAGCACGGCATCGAGCACCCGCTTCGGCGCGACGCCGGCGCGGTGCGCCTGCGCGAGGGCGAACTCCCGGATGCCGTGGAGATCCCGCGTGACGGGGTGCTCGCTCACCGGGCCGTCCGGCTCGTCGAGCGCGGCGCGGTCGAGCTCGGCGCTCAGCGCGCGCACATCGGTGAACTCAGGCGAGCGCGTGACGCCGTCGGCGCCGTGGAGCTCGGGGTGCGTGCGGCGCGCGTGGGCCACGATGGCGTCGGGCAGCGCGCGTGCGTCGTAGGGGCACAGGAACGAGACCGCGGCGAGCGCGAACTCGACGTTGAGGACCGACTCGTAGCGCGTCCACTCGGTCATGGACCCCATCGACAGGCCATCCCATACGGGCTCGCCGATGATCCGAACGCGATCGCGGTCGGCGTGCGCGAGGTAGCGCTCGTAGGCCAGCAGCGTGTGCGTGGGGCTGCGGTACCACTCGCCCGCGTCGCGGAACTCCACGTCTTCGGCGCGCTGGTCGAGCGCCCGCGAGAGCGCCTCGGTGTTGGTGGGCGTTGTCACGGCCAGCACGCGCTCGCCGCGGTCGAGCCCCTGCGCGATGAACGGCGCCGCGATGGCGAGGAACTCGTCCTCGGCGCTGTAGACGAGCGCGCCGTGCGAGAGCCCGCCGGCAGGCCGCAGCTCCCCCGTGTACCGGGCGCCGCTCAGCGCGGCGTGGCGCTCGGCCGCGGCACGCGCACGCTTGGGCGCGCGGCGCTGCAGCGCCTCGTAGATCTCGTCGTGCTCCGGGACCGTCTCGTGCGATGGGTCCGCGCCCAGCGGGAGCCGCGCGAGCTGGTAGCGCAGCGCGGACCAGACGCTGCGAACCGCCTGGGCGACGTGCGGCAGCGCGCTGATCTCCGCGATGCGCAGGTGAAAGCGCGCGTCGAGCTCGTCGCGTGCCGCGCGGTCGTCGCGGTCGTCGGCGGTCCGCAGGCGCCGCAGCAGGGCCTCGAGCTCGGCCAGCTCGTCCGCGCCGATCCGTCGTGCGGCCGCTTCGGCGGACAACCCCTCGAGCGCGGCGCGCAGCGCGAAGAGCTCCTGCAGGGCGACCGCGCTCGGCCCCACGATCCGGCAGCCGACCTGCGGGATGATCTCGATGAGCCCTTCGCTCTGCAGCCGCTTGAGCGCCTCCAGGACGGGCGTCCGGCTGACCTGCAGCTCGTCGGCCAGCGCGTACGTCGAGAGCGTGTCGCCGGGCTCCCAGCGTCCCCGCACGATCTCCTCCATGAGATGGCGGTAGGCCCACTCGGTTCTGCTCATGCGCGGCTCTGCCACCGTTCCCCATGCGCCGACGACGATCACCAGAGGCGCACTAGCACACTACTAGGCAGGTCGCCCCTTGGCGCGGCCCGATCTCGCGGCGAGCGGGGCGAATGGCAGGTGAGCGGGGCCCGAGGTCCGCGGTGAGCGAATGTCGCCGTCAGCGGCGCCGCTACGCGAGCGGCTTGTCCTCGATCGCGCGCTTGAGGACGGCCGCCAGGGCCAGCGCGCGCGCTCCGAAGAACACCAGGTTGATGCCGACGAGCAGGCCTATCGCCCAGTCGGCGGAGCTCGGCAGGCCGGCCACGATGAGCGCTCCGAGCACCACGGAGAGCGCGCCGCTGAGCGCGACGAAGCCCGCGCCGGGCAGAGCGCGCTGCCGCCAGGCGGCGAGGATCTCGACGATGCCGATGCCGAAGAACCAGACCGCCAGCATGAACGTGAGCGTCAGGGTCCCGTCCAGCGGCGCGACGAGCAGATAGACGCCGATGAACAGGGTCAGCAGCGAGGTGAGCAGCCGCAGCGCGAGCCTCGCGGGCTCGTCGTCGCGCGACGAGAACGCGTGCGCCGCCATCACGATCGAAGCGAAGACGAGGATCCAGCCGATGAAGATCGCCGTGGCGACCGACGCGGCGGCGGGCACGGCGATCGCGACCGCCCCGGCGATGAGCGACAGGATGCCGGTGACGAGCAGCCACTTGCGGGCCCGCGCGAGCGCCTCCTGCGGCGCGCCCACCGCCGTCCACAGCGGGGCGGCTGCGGGCCTCCGCCGGACTTCCGCGCGACCGAGGTCAGTCCCTTGATGGGCCATCGAGAGCTCCTCCCATAAGTTCGAAACGAGGACACGCCGTCCAATAGGCCGGAAGCGCGCGGCTTCACGTGGCATGGCACGGACAGCGCCCCCGAGCGTGAAGCGTTCACGGGCGGCCTGACGGGCCTGCGCCCAGCGCGATCGCGTAGGCATCCTCCTGCCCCAGCGCCTCGACGCGTGCGGTGGCCAACGCCACCGGGGTCGGCAGGTCGACGGGTACGTCGTTACTTCGCTGCCACTTGCTCAAGGATCGTCCCCCTTCTGAAGGTGAACGACCCCAGGACTGCCCTCGCCGCCCAAGCCAGCGGCCGGGGCGGCGGAAGCTACGCGTAGGCGAGCTGGGCGGTCGAGGCGACCGTGTCGGGCAGGTTCAACGGGCCCAGCGTGATCGCGGGCGGCTCCTGGCCATCCTCAGCCAGCACGAGCGAGATCCCTTCCTGCAGGCTCTCGCGGAGCTCGTCGAGGTCGTCGCCCGTCGCGAACACGCCGGGGTGCTCATCGACGGTTGCCCAGAACGCCCCGTCCTCGAGATGGACCTGGATATGCACCACGTCGGCCATCGTCATCTCCATGATAGTCGGCATCATCCGGTTCTCCTAGAGGCCGGCCTGTCGTCTGAGCGCCGACTCGAACCCCTTGCTGTAGGCGCGGCGCTTGTTGTCTGGCAGGGTGATCGGCCGATGACCGGGCTTGGTCATCTTGACCTGGTGCTTGCCGCCGGTCTCGTGGGTCCAGCCCTCCGCTTCGAGAGCCTTGATCCACTGTTTCTGCGTCATCGGCACATGTGTATAGTACTAGACACATGAGCAAGGTGTCAACTACTAGACACTTGGAACTCCTGGCGCAGCTCGACGAGATCGGCGTCAAGCGCCGCGAGCATCTACGCCTCCGCGCCGAGGCCGCCGAGCTCGCGAACAGATGGGTTCCCGAGGCGATCCGCGCTGGCGTTCCGATCGCCGAGATCGCCCGCCGCGCACACCTCACGCGCGCAAGCGTCTACACGCTCAAGGACGGCTCGTGATGGCCCTCGAGGACTCCGCACCCGCCACACACGCCTGCTGTGGCAAGGGAAACCGGCAGCGTGACGCTACCCAAGCGCCGCCGGTCTGGGTAGCGAGTAACCCATCCGCTGCCCATCGCTCACGCCGGAACCCGGTCATTCGGCATGAGCGCTTGACTGCCGACCGGGCAGGATGACCCCGGATCACTAGGGATGACCGGCCCGACCAAGCGCCCCCGGGAGGACTCGAACCTCCGACCTGCGGATTAGAAGTCCGCTGCTCTATCCAGCTGAGCTACGGGGGCATGCGGGACCGGTGCGGTGCCGCTCGATGGCTCGACCATCGAGGTCGGGGCGGCCGGATTCGAACCGGCGGCCTTTCGGCCCCAAACCGAATGCTCTACCAGGCTGAGCTACGCCCCGACGGGGATAAGTATGGCGGGGTGGCGGGCGGCGGCTTCGAATAGTCGTCCGATGGGGCGGGGGCTCGCTCAAGCGGCAGCGCCGGGGCGGTCGACAGGCGAGGTGCCGCCATGCCTCTGCGTCCTCGCCATACCGTCGTCGCGGTGCTTGCCGTCTCGGCGCTCGTCGCGCCGACGGGCGGCCATGCCGATGGCGGACCGGCCGCGCGGGCGCGCGCCGCCAGCGACCGGTGTGGGTTCGCCGACGCGCTGCCCGGACAGGCGGGGCTCGACGACGTGCGCGCCGCGACGCTGTGCCTGATGAACGCGCAGCGCACGGCGCGCGGCCTGGGCCGCCTTCGCGACCAGCCCTCGCTCGCCGCCGGGGCCACGCGCTACGCGCGCCAGATGGTGCGCCAGCGCTTCTTCGACCACACCTCGCCGGGCGGCTCGACCATGGTCTCGCGCATCAAGGCCACCAGCTATCTGCGCGACGTGGTCTCGTGGTCGGTGGGCGAGAACCTGGCCTGGGGCACCGGCACGATGGCCTCGCCGCGTGCCACCGTGCAGGCGTGGATGCGCTCGGCCGACCACCGCGCCAACCTGCTCAACCGGAGCTTCGCGGACGTCGGGATCGGCATCGCGGAGGGCGCGCCGGAGGCCCTGGGTGACAGCGAGGTCGGCGGCACGTACGTCACCGACTTCGGCCGCCGGCGCCGCGGCTAGCGTCGCAAGCGCGCTGCTAGGGTCGCGGCGGCCATGGCCGACGTCAAGCCGCTGCGCGCCCTGCACTACGACCTTGCGAAGGTCGGCTCGCTGTCGGCTCTCGCGGCGCCGCCCTACGACGTCATCGACGCGGAGCAGCGCGCGCGGCTGGCCGCGCAATCGCCCTACAACGTCGTGCGCATCGACCTGCCGGAGGGCGACGACCCCTACGCCGAGGCGGCGCGCACGCTGGAGCGCTGGCGCGAGGAAGGCGCGATCGTGCGCGACGACGAGCCGGCGCTGTGGACGCTCACCCAGGACTACACGGCTCCGGGCGGTAGCGAGGAGGTGGGGCGCACGCTCACCCGCCACGGCGTCTTCGCTCGGGTGCGCGTGGAGGACTACGGCGCCGGGCGCATCCGCCCGCACGAGCGCACGCACCCCGGCCCCAAGGAGGATCGCCTGCGGCTCACGCGCGCGACGAAGGCCAACCTCTCCCCCATCTTCAGCCTGTACGACGACCCCTCCGGCGCCACCGCCGACGTTCTGAAGGCGGCGCAGCCCTTTGGCGAGCTGACCGACGCGGACGGCACCGTGAACCGCCTGGGTCGCGTGAGCGACCCCGCCGCCATCGAGGCCTTCCAGCGCGCGCTGGAGCCCGCCGAGCTGCTCATCGCCGACGGCCACCACCGCTACGAGACCGCGCGCGTCTATGCGGAGGAGATCGGCGGCGAGGGCGAGCACCGCTACGTGCTGATGTGCCTCGTCGCCCTGCAGGACGAGGGGCTGACCGTCTTCCCCACGCACCGGCTGATCCGCGACACGACCTCGCAGACGCAGGAGGCGCTCGGCACCGCCCTCCGCGACCTGTTCGAGGTCGAGGAGATCGACCAGGCGCAGTTGCGGCCGCCCGACGGCGAGGGCCCTCTGACCATGGGCTACATCGACTCGTTCTTCAAGCGCGCGTTCAGGCTGACACTCAAGGACCAGGGCGCGGCCGACCGCGCCCTGGCCGGCATGCCCGAGGTCTACCGTCACCTGGACACCGCCGTGCTCGAGGCGCTGATCCTCAACGGACCGCTCGGCCTCAGCGAGGACGACATCGCCCACCTGCGCGGCCTGGGCTACAGCCGCACCGACGACGAGGCGCTCCAACTGGTGCTCTCCGGCGAGTACGACGCGGCGTTCTTCCTCCGCTCGACACCCGTGCAGCAGGTACGTGAGATCGCCGCGGCGGGGGTGAACATGCCCCCCAAGTCGACGTACTTCTTCCCCAAGGTGCCGACGGGGTTGCTCTTCAATCCGCTGCTATAACCAGGGCAGGAGGTATGAGGATGAAGGCCACCGCGACTCGTGACAACAACGGATACCGCCACGTCGTGCGGGTCCGTAGCCACGACCTGAGCATCGACGAGCCCACGGAGACGGGCGGCGGCGACAGCGGGCCCAGCCCGCAGGAGCTGCTGGCGGCGAGCCTGGCCTCCTGCACCGCCGTGACGATGGAGATGTACGCCTCGCGCAAGCACTGGGACATCGGCGGCGTCGAGGTCGCCTGCGAGTACACGCCGGCCGAGCGCGGGTGCCCCACCCGCTTCCAGATCATCGTGCGCCTGCCCGAGTCGCTGAGCGACGAGCAGGTCGAGCGGCTGCGCGTCATCGCCGCCAAGTGTCCGGTGCACCGGACGCTGGACGGCGAGGTCATGTTCGACGAGCGTGTCGAGCGCGTCGCGCTCGCGCACTGAGGTCGCGCACGCGCTGCGCTCGGTCCTCCTCGACGCCGAGGAGGCCGCGTCGCTCGACGTCCACGGGCGCATCGATGCCGCCGTGCTCGTGCCGCTCTACGTCGCCGACGGCGAGCTGCACGCCGTCTTCACCCGACGCCGCGCGGACCTGCGCCGCCACCCCGGCGAGATCTCCTTCCCCGGCGGCCGCCAGGACGACGACGAGACCGACCTGCGCCTGACCGCGCTGCGCGAGGCCGAGGAGGAGATCGGCCTGCCCCCGCGCGCCGTCGAGCTCGTCGGGGCGCTGCAGCCCACGCCGACCATCGCCACGAACTACGCGGTCTATCCCTTTGTGGGGCTCATCGAGCCCGGGCACGCGTGGCGACCCTCGGTCCACGAGGTCTCGGACGTCCTCGAGCTGTCGCTGCGATCGCTGCGGGAGGGCTACGAGCGCAGGCGCCTGCTGCGCCGCGGCGTGCCGTTCCGCACCGACGTCTACGTCGTCGGCGAGGACGTCATCTGGGGCGCGACCGCGCGGATGGTCGGCGACCTGCTCGAGCGGCTGCCCGACGACCTCGTCTGACCGCCCGCCTAGGCGTCCTTCTCGATCGGCACGCCGACGAGGCTGCCGTATTCGGTCCAGGAGCCGTCGTAGTTCTTCACGTCGTCCTCGCCGAGCAGCTCGTGCAGCACGAACCAGGTGTGGGCCGAGCGCTCGCCGATGCGGCAGTAGGCGATGATCGGCTCGCCGGCGAGCACGCCCTTGGAGGTGTAGAGCTCGCGCAGCTCGTCGGCCGACTTGAAGGTCCCGTTCTCGGTGACGGCCTGCGCCCACGGCACCGACCTGGCCCCGGGGATGTGGCCGGCGCGCTGGGCGCCCTCCTGCTCGTAGCCGGGCATCGCGATCAGCTCGCCGGAGAACTCCTGCGGGGAGCGCACGTCGACCAGGCGCTTGCCGTTGCCGAGCGACGCGAGGACCTCGTCGCGCTTGGCCCTGATGGCCTCGTCGCCGGGCTGCGCGGTGAAGGTGGTGGCATCGTAGGACGGCACGTCGCTCGTGGTGGGACGGCCCTCGTCGATCCACTTCTCGCGCGGGCCGTTGACGAGCTTGACGTCGTCGTGGCCGTAGTACTTCAGGTACCAGTAGGTGTAGGCGGCGAACCAGTTGTTGCGGTCGCCGTAGAGCACGATCGTGTGCTCGTTGGAGATCCCGCGCGAGCCGAAGAGCCTGCCGAAGTCCTCCGGGCCGAGGAAGTCGCGCCTGACGTCGTCCTGCAGATCGGTCCTCCAGTCGAAGCCGATGGCGCCCGGGATGTGGGCCTCGGCGTAGAGGGCGGGGTTCTCGTCGACCTCGACGATGCGGATCGACGGATCGTCGAGGTGCTCCGCCACCCACTCGGTCTCGACGAGCACGTCCTTCGCGTAGTCAGTCACGCCGACCTCCTAGGTCTAAATCCGATCGTCTTTAGGGAGTTTCGCTCGGATGGAGTGTAGCGAGCGGCGGTCGGCGGTCAGGAGGGGCGGCGGTCGGCGGTCAGGAGGTGCGCTATCGCCTGGCGAGCCGCGGCCACCCAGGGAGCCGGAGCGCGCGGATCGGCCTCGAGGAGCGCGCCCGGGATCTCGTTGAGCGCCTGCGCCCGCGCCAGCTCGCGCGCTCCGCTCTCGAAGCTCGCCGCATCGACGGTGCCGGCTGCCTCGTACAGCACGCCGCGCACCGTCGTGTCGGTCACCTTCTCGAGCATCATCCGCAGCCGGGAGCCGTGCAGGTCGGCGACGTTGGGGCCGGTCGCGGTGCCCAGCAGCCACAGCAGCACGGTGACGTTGTCCAGGGCGTAGCGGAGCGTGCCGATCCGGTCGGGGTCGCCGATCCAGCACTCGCAGCCGGCCACCTCGATCTCCGGGCGGCGCGCCTCGGTGCGCGTCACCGCCCGCACGGCGTGGCCCTCGGCGATCAGCTCACGGGCGAGCCGAAGGCCCCGGCAGCCGCCGCCCACCATGAGCGCCCTCATGGCGCGCTGAGTCTACGCATCGCCCAGGAACGTCCTAGTGGTGACCGAGGGGCGTTGATTGCGCCAACAACCAGATCAGCGCAACATAGTTGCGTCTACACCTACTTTGAGGAGGACTCCATGAATCTCGCCTTGCTCGTGCTCCACGTCGTCATCGGGGCCGTGTTCCTCGCCCACGGCACCCAGAAGATCTTCGGCTGGTTCGGAGGTCCTGGCGTCGCGACCACGGCCGGCTTCTTCGAGAACATCGGGCTGCGACCGGGCCGTGTGCACGCCTGGGCGGCGGCCCTCGCCGAGACCATCGGGGGCCTGCTCCTGGCCCTCGGCCTGTTCACCCCGATCGGCTCGGCCCTCGTCATCGCCGTCATGACCGCCGCGATCATCACCGTCCACGGGACGAAGGGGTTCTTCAACACCGACGGCGGCTACGAGTTCAACCTGACGCTCATCGCCGCGGCGTTCGCGCTCGCGGGCCTCGGGCCGGGCCAGTGGTCGCTCGACAACGTCGTCGGCCTCGACTGGCACGGCACCAGCTGGGCGCTCATCGCGCTCGGCGCCGGGCTGCTCGGCGGCATCGCGGCGGTCCTCCAGGGGCATGCCGTCTCGGCGACCCCGGGCGACCGCGTGCGGCCGACCGCGGCGTAGCCGCGTCGAAGCATCGGGCTCGACGCGCTGGCGCGCGCGTCGAGCCTGACGCTGGGGCGCCGCCCCGCTCGCTAGGTTCCCACTGTGAGCGGGATGCCCGACGTGATCGGCGTCGTCGGCGCCGGAACGATGGGCGCCGGCATCGCCCAGCTGGCGGCCGCCGCGGGCGCGCGCACGCTTCTGCACGACCCGGTGCCCGAGGCGCTCGAGCGCGGCTTGGCGCTGGTCGCCGAGGGGATGGAGCGCTGGCGCGAGAAGGGGCGTCTCACGCAGGAGGCCGCTGCCGTCGAGCCGGCCCCCGAGCTCGGCGGACTGGCCGGCGCCGGCCTCGTCATCGAGGCCGCTCCCGAGCGCCTGGAGCTCAAGCGCGAGCTGTTCGCCGCCCTGAGCGAGGTCGCGCCGGGGGCGGTGCTGGCCTCCAACACCTCCTCGATCCCGATCACCGCGATCGCCAGCGCGGCGGCCGACCCCGGCCGCGTGGTGGGCATGCACTTCTTCAATCCCCCGCCCGTGATGAGGCTCCTCGAGGTCATCGCCGGGCTGGAGTCGGCGCCGCAGGCGCTGGAGGTCGCGCGCGCCACGGGCCGCGCGATGGGCAAGCGGGTGATCGACGCCGCCGACGTCACGGGCTTCCTCGTCAACCGCTGCAACCGGCCCTTCGGCCTCGAGGCGCTGCGGCTGCTGCAGGAGCGCGTGGCCGACGTCGAGACCATCGACGCGGTGGTCCGCTCGGCCGGCTTCCGCATGGGGCCGTTCGAGCTGCAGGACCTGGTCGGCATCGACGTCGGCTACGAGATCTCGCTGTCGTTTTACGAGCAGAGCTTCGGCGAGCCGCGCTGGCGCCCGTCGCCGCTGAGCGCGCGGATGGTGGCCGCCGGGCGGTTCGGTCGCAAGAGCGGCCGCGGCTGGTACGCCTATCCGCGCGAGCGCCCCGAGGACCCGGAGCCCACCCCGCCCGCCGGTGGCGACGGGCGGATCGTCGTGGTCGCCGGCGAGCTGACGGTGGCCCACGAGCTGCGCGAGCTGGCGGCGCAGGCCGGCTTCGACGTGCGCGGGCGCGACGACACCGGCGGCGAGGTTCCCTGGCTGCTGGTGGCCTGCGCCGCCGATCCCGACGCCTCGCCGCCGCATGCCGGCCCGACGGCGCTGCTGTGCGCCGCCGGGTCGCTGCACGCGCTCGACGCCGGCCGCGGGGCGGTCGGGTTCCATGCCCTTCCGCCGCTCGAGTCCGCCGCGCTGGTCGAGCTCACGCGCGGGCCGGGCACGGCGCCGGCGGCGGCCGAGCGCGCGGAGGCCTTCTTCGCCGCCCTGGGCAAGCGCACCGCATGGGTGGGCGATAGCCCGGGGCTCGTGCTCGGACGCATCGTCTGCCAGCTCATCAACGAGGCCTGCTTCGCGGTCGGCGAAGGCGTGGGCTCGCGCGAGGACGTCGACGACGGGATGGTCTTGGGCCTCAACCACCCGCGCGGCCCATTTGCCTGGGGCGAGGCCATCGGCGCGGGGCACGTCCTGGCCGTGCTCGACGCGCTGCACGGCGAGCTGGGCGAGGAGCGCTACCGGGCGACGCCGGTGCTGCGCCGGTATCACGAGTCCGCGGCCTGAGGCGTTGTACCGCCGTGCCGCACGAGCCGTTCCAGCGCTTCCTCGACGCTCACCGCGACGACGTCTGGCGCTTCCTGGTCGCCTCGGTGGGACGCGACGCCGCCGACGACTGCTTCCAGGAGACCTTCCTGGCGGCGATGCGCGCCTATCCCAGGATGCGGCCGGACAACCCGCGGGCGTGGATCCTGACCGTCGCGCACCGCAAGGCGCTCGACCACTTCCGTGCTCGCAAACGCCAGGCGGTCCCCGTGGGAGACCTTCCCGACGCCCCCGCGCCGCCGGCGCCGGCGATCCGCGACGACGGCGTGTGGCAACGCGTCCACGCCCTGCCACCCAAGCAGCGCGCGGCCGTGCTGCTGCGCTTCGCCGGCGATCTCACGCACGGCGAGGTCGCCGCCGTCATGGGGGTCTCCGAGGAGGCCGCGCGCCGCAACGCCTTCGAGGGGCTGCGCAAGCTGCGACAGGAGATGACCGCATGACCGAGGACCGCCTGGCCCCGCCCACCTTCGACCCGGCCGACGCGGCCGCCGCCGCCCGGCGCTTCGCCGCCTCGGCGCCCGCCGACGTGCACTACGCGCTCGTGGACTCGCCGCTCGGCACGCTCGTCGCCGCGGCCACGCCACGCGGCCTCGCCACGCTGTCCTACGAGGACCTCCGGGGTGGCGTCGATGCCGTGCTCGACGCGCTGGCGAGCAAGCTCTCGCCGCGCATGCTCGAGGCCCCGGCGCGCCTGGACGCCGTGCGGCGCGAGCTCGACGAGTACTTCGCGGGGCGTCGGCGCGACTTCGACCTCCCCATCGACTGGGCGCTGGCCAGCGCGTTCGGCCGCCGCGTCCTGAAGGCCACCGCGGCGATTCCCTTCGGCAAGGTCAGCACCTATGGTGCCGTCGCCGCCGAGGCCGGCAACCCCGCGGCGTCGCGCGCCGCCGGCAGGGCCCTGGGCGCCAACCCGATCCCGATCGTCGTGCCCTGCCATCGCGTGGTGGGCGCCGGGGGCCGGCTGACGGGCTACACCGGCGGCCTGCACCGCAAGGTCGCGCTGCTCGAGATCGAGGGCGTCGTGCTGCCCTCGTGACGGCGTTCGTCGCCTAGATGACTGATTCCACGACCCACACGACCATCTGTCCGCGCCCCGCGGCGCCGGATCGCCACGGTCCGAAGAGGTCACCGACCAACGGCCTCCGGCCGTCGGTGCCCGCTCTGCCACTGTCCCCCTTCGGCCCCCGTCGCCCGGCATCCACGGTGCACGGCCATCTGGCCGCGCGGGCCGTGGAATCAATCATCTAGTTGCGCGCCGGCCGCGGGGGCGAGGCGGGGAACTGCTCCAGGACCCAGTCCGGCCCGAGCACGGGCCGCCGGTAGGACCGCCCGCCCACGCGCACGTAGTCGCGCGTGCGCGGGTCCATCGGGAGCTGGCGCTCGATCGGGTACCAGGCGTTGTGCTGCTCGATCAGCTCGTTGAGGTCGTCGAAGGCCCAGGAGCGGGCCACGCGGCGCCACCGGCGCGCGAACGCGCGGCGGTCGTGCCCACACTCCTGCTGGAGCGCGCGGTACGCGCGCGCAAGGCGCTGCTTCTCGGTGGCGATGCCCTGGTCGATGTCGGCGAGGCGCTCCATCCAGCGCGGGCGCACGCCGGACTTCAGGTAGGCCTCCACCGAGCGCTGGGTCTGGCGCGCGCGCCGCGAAAGCGGGCGCCCCATGCCCTCCTGGTCGACGGCCCGACGTTCGAGCAGGCGCTCGACCGACGAGCGCGCATCGTGATCGGCTTCGCGAGCCACCCTTGCAAGGGTAGAAACCCGCGCCCGGAGTCTCAGCGACTATGGCGCTCTAGCGCGGCTTGGAGGCCGAGACCGGCGCGGGCGGCACGGGCGGCGCCGACTGCGGGACCGGCGTGACCTTCGGATACATGTACTGGTGCGGCAGCATCCTGCTCTATTGACGTTCGGGCATCCCGGTTCCTTACACGGGCCGTCCGTGATGTTCGGCGCCGAGCCGGCAAGCCCTTCCCGCGCGCTAGCGGCGCTTGCGCGCGCAGGTGCGGTACTTGCGATAGCCCTGGATCACGCGGCCTGACGCGGTCGTCGCGACGATCTTCACGATGTAGCGACCGCGGGGCAGCCCGCGCAGGTCGACGGGAGCGGTGAGGCGCGCGCCCGCCACCACGCGGACGCGCCTGCGGTTGACGTCGACGGTCGCCCGCACGAGCGGATCGGCCTTCGGCGCCCGCAGCCGGATGCGGAAGTTGCGCCGGCTGCGGCACTTGCGCGTCTCCTTGGGCAGGCTCACGACGCTCTTGAACGTCGGGGTGGGCTGCGGCGGCAGGATGCGCATGAGGTCGTGGCAGCGCGTGCCGCCCGTGGGGTTGCCGGCCAGATCGAACGTCGGGGGGCCGCCGCCCGGGTTGACCGTGCAGAAGCGCAGTCGGAAGTTGGCGGGATCGGTGCTGGTGATGGTCCACGTGGACTGGCCGCCCGGGTCCTCGCTGCAGTCGCTGTGGTACCAGACGTGCGTGCCCGAATAGGAGGTGCCGGTCCCGCTGACGCTCCACATGACCTGGCCGGCGGGATGCGTGCAGGCGGTGAAGCGGGTCGGCTTGACCACGGTTCCCTTGAAGATGCCCGGGCCGGTCGGCTCGACGAGGACCTCGCCGTTCTCGAAGGCCCACGAGCCCTCGATCGCCTCCGCGGCGCGTGCCACCCCGGCGCCGGCGGCCATGGCGAGCACCGTCGTGCCGACCACCGCCAGCCCACGAACGCTCCTGCGTCGACCCATGTGCGCAGAGTAGTTAGCGTGCGGCGCCGATGCACCCGCTCAGCTTGGCGGCGCCCGGCGAGCTCCCCACGCTGGAGGGCGTGGCCCACCGCACCGCCGAGGCGCGCGGCGTGCGCTTCCACCTCGCCGAGGCCGGCGCGGGACCGCCGGTCCTCCTCCTGCACGGCTGGCCCCAGCACTGGTGGGCATGGCGGAGGGTCGTGCCGCTGCTCGCGCCGCATGCCCGGCTGATCATGCTCGACCTGCGCGGCTTCGGCTGGTCGGACGCGCCGCCGCGGGGCTACGGCAAGGAGGGCATGGCCGAGGACGTCCTCGCCGTGCTCGACGCACTCGGGCTCGAGCGCGTGCGGATGATCGGGCACGACTGGGGCGCGTGGATCGCGTTCCTCGCCTGCTGCGCGGCACCCGAGCGGGTCGAGCGCCTCCTGGCCCTGGGCATCGTGCCGCCCGTGGGCCGACCGCGCCCGCGCGCGCTGGCCGGCGTCTGGCGCCTGGCCTACCAGCTCGTGCTCGCCGCCCCGGTGCTCGGCGAGCGCGTGGTGGCCTCGCGGCGCTTCGTGCCGTGGCTGCTGACCGCCGGCGCCGCGGACGCCGGCGCCTTCTCGCGCGACGACCTGCACGCGTTCGCCGCGGTCCTCGCCGAGCCGGCGCGAGCGCGGGCCAGCGCGCGCCTCTACCGGACGTTCGTGACACGCGAGGCGTGGCGCGCCCGCGGTCGGCGCCTGCGCGTGCCCACGCTGCTGATGCTCGGCGCGCGCGACCCGGTCGTGCGGCCGGCCATGGTCGCGGGACGCGAGCGCTGGGCCGCCGACCTCACCGTCGAGGTCATCCCGGGCTGCGGGCACTTCGTGCCCGAGGAGCGGCCCGAGCTCGTGGCCGAGCGGGCGCGCTCCTTCCTGCGCCTGGGCTGATCGGCGTGCCGGACGCACGCCCCCGGCGCCTCAAACATAGGTCCATCCGAATTCCAGCGCCTCGCGGGGGCTCCGACCACAGGGGTGTCGGCGCCCCACCGCGCCACCACCCGCGATGGCCGCCTCCCTCTCTCCCATCTTCGCCCGCCTGCTCGCCTGCGCCGCCCTGGCGCTCGCCTTCCTCCCCGCGTCGGCGCGCGCGGACTCGAACCTCGCGGTGCCGGCGGCAGCGCCGCTCATGACCACCGCGCACGGGTTCGCCGTCGGGCGTTGGGGCATGGACCCTTGTGGCGGGCAGGTGGCGGTGACGTGGGCCCACATGGGGGCCGGGATCAACGCGCGGTCGCAGTGGATGAGCATCGACCCCAGCGACCCGACGACCTTCACCGACTGCTCGATCACCTACAACCTCGACGTCGGCTGGGACTGGCCGAAGCTGTGCACGGTCGTCGAGCACGAGCTCGGTCACCTCAGCGGCCACGACCACGTCAACGATCCTCACGACGTGATGTCCCCGTACTACGTGTACCCCGCGCCCGAGTGCGGACCAGCGGCGACGGAGGACCCGTCGGCCGCGGCCGACGCAGTGGCGCGCAAGGCGACGTCGACGACCGCCTCGCGCCGCGCGACGGCGGCCAAGCGCAAGGCGGCCAAGCGGAAGGTCTCGGCCAAGCGCAAGGCGTCGGCGAAGCGCAAGGCCAAGGCGAAGCGCAAGGCGACGGCCGCGGGCCGGGCGAGCGCGAGCCGGCTCGGCGCGGCGAGCCTCTCGGGGGCGGGCTCGCTGGACGCGCCACTCGGCGCGGCGAGCCTCTCGAGCGCGGGCGTTCCCGGCGCGCGACTCACCGCGGTGAGCCTCGCGTCCGCCGACTTCTCCCACGCGCGGCTCTTCGGCTGCGCGCTCGTCGCAGCGCGCTAGCTCGTCAGGCGGGGCGAGCCCACTGGGCCTCGGCGAGGTCCCCTTCGGGGAGCTCGGCCGGCGTCGGCACCTCGGGGGTGTCGCGCAGGTACCACTCGGCGTCGAGCGCCGCCTGGCAGCCGGAGCCGGCCGCCGTCACGGCCTGCCGGTAGGTGCGGTCGACGAGGTCGCCGGCGGCGAAGACGCCCGGCGTCCCCGTGCGCGTCGACTTGCCCTCGGTGATCACGTAGCCCTCGTCGTCGGTGCGGACCTGGCCGGCGGCGATCTCGGACTGCGGCATGTGGCCGATGGCCACGAAGGCGCCGCCGAAGGGCAGCTCGCGCTCCTCGCCGGTCTCGACGTTGCGTAGCCGGGCGACGCGCTGGAAGGGTCCCTCGCCCTCGTGGAACTCCTCGACGACGTACGGGGTCAGGAACTCGATGTTGTCCATCGAGCGCGCGCGCTCGAGCATGATCTTCGAGGCGCGGAACTCGTCGCGGCGATGGACGACGTAGACCTTCGACGCGAACTTGGCCAGGAAGATGGCCTCCTCCATCGCCGAGTCGCCGCCGCCCACGATGATCGTCTCGTGCTCCTTGAAGAAGGCCGCGTCGCACGTCGCGCAGTAGGACACGCCGGCGCCGCCGAGCTCCTCCTCGCCGGGGACGTCGAGCTTCTTGTGCTGGGCGCCCATGGCCAGCACCACCGTCCGCGCCTGGTGCTCGTCGTCGCCGACGAAGACCTTGTGGACGCCGCCCGGCTCGTCGCTGAGCTCGAGCTTGGTGGCCTGGTCGGTGATGAAGCGCGCCCCGAAGTCCTCGGCCTGATCGCGCATCTTCTGCATCAGGTCGGGGCCCATGATGCCGCCGCCCGGGAAGCCCGGGTAGTTCTCGACATCGGTCGTCTGCTGGAGCAGGCCGCCCCAGAAGAAGCCCTCGACGACGAGCGGACGGAGGTTCGCGCGCGCGGTGTAGAGCGCTGCCGTATAGCCGGCAGGGCCGCTGCCCACGATGATCACGTTCTCGATGTCCGCCACAGGATCACACTCGCTTTCCGCGTCACTTCACTTTGTATAGTAGCCCCTCGCCGGTCATCGTTACGCCCGCGCCGGAGCCGTCTTCGCCGCGTGCCGCTCGGCCCGCCAGGCGGCCACCGTGCGCCGCAACTGAAGGTAGGCGATCGCGCCCGGCACGGTAGGCAGCCAGAAGGCGAAGGCTCGGTAGGTGAGCACGGCCAGGCTGGCCTGCTCGAACGGGACGCCGAAGGCCACGAAGGCGCCGATCATGCCGCCGTCGACGCCCCCGATGCCACCGGGCAACGGCAACGTGTTGCCCAGCATGCCGACGAAGTACGCCATGACGATGACGGCGAACGGCGGGGGGTCATATCCGTAGGCGTGAAAGCACGCCCACAGCGTGGCCATGTCGAAGCCCCACCACGCCACGGCGCCGACCAGCCCCCACTCGCGGTTGCGGGCGAGCGCGAGGGCCATGCGCACGCCGCTGGCCGCCGAGGCCGGGATGGTCACCGCCTTGGCCACGAGGCGCGCGAACCGGCCCGAGCCGGCCG
>DASVFT010000032.1:0-13588 GCA_036379935.1 Solirubrobacteraceae bacterium
TCTTCGGCGCCTCCGACGCCGTCGTCCTCGCGTCGGTCCGCGAGCAGTTCGGCTCGGTGCTGGTCGAAGGCATGGCCTGCGGCCTGCCGGCGATCGCCGTCGACCGCCTCGGACCGGCCGACATCGTCCGCCCGGGCCAGACGGGTTGGCTCGTGGCCCCCGACGACGAGGCGGCGCTTGCCGGCGCGCTGGCCCAGGCCATCGCGCGCCCCGAGGAGCGCCTGCGCCGCGGCGCGGCGGCCCGGCGCGACGTGCTCGAGCGCTTCGCGTGGCCGGCGCTGGCCGATCGCCTGTGCGCGCTCTTCTCCGACGTGACCGCCGAGGCCGCAGGGGACGAGGCCGCTGCCGCCACCGCCCCGGATAGTTGAAGTAGTCAACTAATACCGCTATCCTGGGCGGGAGTGAGGAGAAGCTCGGAGACCGCTCGCATTGCGCGCCTGTTCAGGCCCTACCGTGCGCGACTGGCCACCGTGCTGGCGCTCATCGGCGTCTCGGCCGGCGTGAGCATGATCTCGCCGTTCCTCCTGCGCGAAGTGCTCGATGACGCCATTCCCCAGCGCGACACCGCGCTGCTGACTTGGCTGGTCGCGGGGATGGTGGCGATCTCGATCGCCACGGGCGTCCTCGGCGTCGCGCAGACGTGGCTGTCCAACCTCGTCGGCCAGCGCGTGATGCACGACCTGCGCGCAGCGGTGTACCGCCACCTGCAGCGCCTGTCGCTCGCCTTCTTCACCCGCACCCGCACGGGCGAGGTGCAGTCGCGCATCGCCAACGACATCGGCGGCGTCCAGAACGTCGTCACCTCGACGGCGACCTCGATCGTCTCCAGCGTCACGACCGTGCTGGCCACGATCGTGGCGATGTTCGCGCTCGACTGGCGGCTGGCCGCCTTCAGCCTCGCGCTGCTGCCCTTCTTCGTCTGGCTCACGCGCCGCGTGGGCCGCGAGCGCAAGCGCATCACCGCGGAGCGACAGGGCCGGCTGGCCGACATGAGCTCGCTCGTCGAGGAGTCGTTGAGCGTCAGCGGCATCCTGCTCGGCAAGACGATGGGGCGCGCGCCGGAGCTGGCCGATCGCTTCACGCGAGAGTCGGCCGACCTCGCCGATCTCGAGGTCCGCAGCCGGATGGCCGGCCGCTGGCGCATGTCCAGCGTCCAGATGACCTTCTCGATCATGCCCGCGCTGGTCTACTGGTTCGCCGGCTACTCGATCGCCCAGGGCGGCGCGGCCATCTCGATCGGCACGGTGGTGGCCTTCACCACGCTGCAGACGCGCCTGTTCTTCCCCCTGCAGTCGCTGCTGTCGGTCGGCATCGACGTCCAGACCTCGCTGGCGCTCTTCCACCGGATCTTCGAGTACCTCGACCTGCCCGTCGACGTCGCCGAGCGCGACGACGCGGTGGCGCTCGACGACGTGCGCGGCGAGGTGCGCTTCGAGGGCGTCTCCTTCGGCTACGACGCGGATGGCCCCCCGATCCTGGACGGCATCGACCTGGCCGTCGCCGCTGGGACCACCACGGCGATCGTGGGGGAGACCGGATCGGGCAAGACGACGCTCGGCTACCTGGTGGCGCGGCTCTACGACGCGACGTCGGGACGCATCGCACTGGACGGCGTCGACGTCCGCGACCTCTCGTTCGCGTCGCTGGCGCGCAGCGTCGGCCTCGTCTCGCAGGAGACCTACCTCTTCCACGCCACCGTGCGCGAGAACCTGCGCTTCGCCAAGCCCGACGCCACCGACGCGGAGCTCGAGGCGGCGGCCAGCGCCGCCCAGATCCACGAACTCATCGCCTCGCTGCCCGACGGCTACGACACCGTGGTCGGCGAGCGCGGCTACCGCTTCTCCGGCGGCGAGAAGCAGCGGATCGCCATCGCGCGGACCATCCTGCGCAACCCGCCGGTCCTCGTCCTCGACGAGGCCACGAGCGCCCTCGACAACGAGACCGAGCGCGCGGTCCAGGAGGCCCTCGACCGCCTGGCCGAAGGGCGGACGACGCTGGCCATCGCCCACCGCCTGTCGACCATCCGCGACGCCGACGAGATCGTCGTCCTCGACGGCGGGCGCATCGCTGAGCGCGGCACCCACGCCGAGCTTCTGGCTCGCAACGGCCGCTACGCGTCGCTCGCCGAGCGCGACGCCGAGCCGGTGGCGGCCTGATGCGGCTCCTCGTCGTCGAGCAGCAGACCGACGCGCCGGCGGGGCTGCTGGGGGAGTGGGCCGACGAGCGCGGCGCCGACGTGCGGCTGGTGCGCCCGCGCGCGCTGGACGCGTGGCCGGACCCGCGCGAGGCCGACGCCGTGGTCGCGCTCGGCTCGGACCGTTCGGTCCACGCCTCGTCGGACCCGTGGATCCCGGGCCAGGTCCGGTTCCTGCGCGCGGCGCACGACGCCGGCGTGCCCGTGCTGGGCATCTGCTTCGGGGGCCAGGCCCTCGCGGCCGCGCTCGGAGGCACGGTGCGCGCGGCGCCGCGCACGGAGATCGGCTGGATCGACGTCGAGGGCGACGACGAGTACGCCGGCCGCTGGTTCACCTGGCACGAGGACGTGTTCACGGTGCCGCCCGGCGCCCGGGAGCTCGCGCGCGCGCCCTCCGGGCCGCAGGCCTTCGTCCTCGGCGCCAGCGTCGGGCTGCAGTTCCATCCCGAGGTGACGCCGGCCATCGTCGAGGGCTGGATGGCCGGCAACGGGGCCGTCGTGCCGGAGCCGGAGTCGGTCCGGCACGAAACCGCGCGCCGGGCGAAGGAGGCGCGCGATCGCGCTTTCGCGCTGTTCGATCGCGTGGCCGCCGGCTGGCCCGGCTGATCGGGGTCGGCAAACTAGGACATCTGTCGATGGGGGCGCGTCCGCCATCCGTCCAAGACGGCGGGCTGGACCCCGGAAGGCACGCTGATGACCCGATGGAACGGGCATGCCCCGCCGTCGATTCACCCTGGCCGTCGCGCTTGTCGCTCTCGCCCTTGGTGCACCGTCGGGCGCTCTCGCGGCCGATTGCCCGGGCGCCGATGTCGTTCCCGCCGCCGACAACCTCGCGCTGGTGGGCCAGGCCACGCTGTGCCTGGTCAACGACCAGCGGACCTCTCACGGTCTGCGTGCGCTGAGCGAGAACGCGGCCCTGAGCGACGCCTCCACCGGCTATTCGCGCCGCATGGTCGAGCAGGCCTTCTTTGCCCACGAATCGCCCGACGGCGGCACGCTCGTCGAGCGCGTGAAGGCCGTCCGCTACCTCAACGGACGCGACGACTGGGTGCTGGGCGAGAACATCGGGTGGGGCCAGGGCCCGCTGTCGACGGCGCGCTCGATGGTGAACGCGTGGATGAACAGCGCCGGCCACCGCGCGAACATCCTCAGCGCGGACTACCACGAGATCGGCCTCGGCTTGGCGCTCGGGACGCCGCCGGACAAGACGTGGGGCGCGACCTACACGACCGACTTCGGCGATCCCGGCACGCCGCCGGCGAGCGCCGAGAGCCGCGCGGCCCAGGCCGGCGCCGGCCACCGGCGCGCCGCGGCCCACAAGAAGCGCCGCAAGGCCATCGCGCGCGCGGCGTGCGCGCGCGCGGCGCACGCCCGCTCCGCCAAGACGCGCAAGCGCGGGCGCGCCGCCTTGCGGCGCGCGCGGAAGACGTGCGCGCGCCTGGCGCTGGTGTGACGACGCGCGGCGACTGAGGCCGGCGCTCCGAAGCCTGTCCTATCCTCAGCGCCATGCTCGGGCCGTCACGCATCGCAGCCCTCGCCGTCTTCGGCGTGATGGCCCTCGCGCCCACCGCTGCCGCTGCCGCCGCCCTGCCGCCGGCCAACCCGCCGGGCATGGTGCGGCTCTCGGACGAGCGGCTGACCACGCGCTGGGCCCACACGGCCGACCTGCAGCCCGTGTTCAGCGCGCCGTCGGGCACCGCCCGGCGGGTGGCACGGTTGCGGCTGCTGACCGAGGACGGCTTCCCCGAGGTCTACCTCGTGCTCGCGAGCTGGAAGAACGCCGTGGGCAACACGTGGCTGAAGGTGCGCGTCCCCAAGCGGCCCAACGGCCGCACCGGCTGGGTGCGCGAGAGCGCTCTGGGGGCGCTGCACACGGTCCACACCCAGCTCCGCGTCAACCGCCGGACGCTCCGGGTGACGCTCTACCTGCACGGCCGCAAGCGCTTCAGCGCCCGCATCGGCGTCGGCAAGGCGGGCACGCCCACGCCGCGTGGCCGCTTCTGGATCCGCGAGAAGTTCCGCGTGAAGGGCCACACGCTCTACGGTCCGCGCGCGATCGGCACGAGTGCCTATGCACCGACGCTCAGCGACTGGCCCGGAGGCGGGGTGGTGGGCCTGCACGGGACCGACCAGCCCGGGCTCATCCCCGGCCGTCCCTCGCACGGCTGCATCCGCCTGCGCAACGCGGACATCCTGCGGCTCTATCGCCTCGCGCCGACGGGCACGCCGGTTCAGATCCTCTGAGTGAGCGGCAACGCGCCGTTCGACCGCTGATCAGCACCGCTTAGCTCTTGTGCAGTGCCGTCTGGCGTTGCTAGGCTTTGCTCCACATTCTTGGTGTGCCCGCATGGGAACGACGGGCATGAACGGGGGGATTGCCGGGTGAAGCCGCCGGCCCTTGGGGAGGGGCCGGCGGTTTTGTAAGAGTTCCGTGCGGGTGGAGCAGCAGCCCGCGTGCGCGCTGAGTGGCCTCAGGGGCCCCAGCTGGGCCCGCCGGCGACCACCCACCGGCGGGCCCTGACCTGCCCGCGGGCAGGGCTCGAGCCCGGTCCCATCGAACTCTGGGCACATGCGCAATCCCCGGATCCTGATCCTCGCCGCCTCGCTCGCCGCGCTTGCGCCGGCCGCGGCGGCCCGCGCGGAAGGGCCGTCGGCCAACCCCGCCGGCATGACGAGCCTCAGCGACGAGCGCACGCTGACGCGCTGGGCCTATCCGGACAACCACGGCAAGGTCCGCTCGCGGCCCGCGGCCCAGGCGCGGACGATCGCCCGGCTGCATTGGGAGACCGAGGATCGCCTGCCGGAGATCTACCTGGTGCTGGCGAGCTGGCGTGACGCCCACGGCACGACCTGGATCAAGATCCGGGTGCCCAAGCGCCCCAACGGCCTGACCGGCTGGGTGCCGCGGAGCTCGCTGCGCCACTTCACCGTCGTGCGCGAGTTCCTCGACATCGACCGGAGCCGCCTGCGCGCCACGCTCTATCGCTCCGGGCGCCAGGTGATGTCCGCGCGCATCGGCATCGGCACGTCGACGAACCCGACGCCGACCGGACGCTTCTACGTTCGCGAGAAGTTCCGCGTGACGACGTCGCCCGTATACGGCCCGTACGCGATCGGCACGAGCGCCTACGCGCCGCGTTTGACCGACTGGCCCGGGGGCGGGGTCGTCGGGCTTCATGGGACGAACCAGCCCGGGCTCGTTCCCGGCCGTCCCTCGCACGGCTGCATACGCCTGCGCAACGCGAGCATCATCCGCCTGTACCGCCTGGCGCCGCGCGGCACGCCCATCCACATCCACGACTGACGCGCCGCTACAGGCCGGGCGGGTGGCGCGCGACGTACCCGGCGCTCGACCGGTCGACGCGCTGCCAGCGCGAGCCCGTCTCCCACCGTCCGGTCGTGTCGTAGCGACGGCCGTTGATGACCATGTAGGCGTGGCCGGCGTTGGCGTACACCGTGATCCAGCGCCCCCGGCCCGGGCTGCCCCAGGACATGAGCTCGCTGGAGTCTCGTGGCCGGCCGAGCGAGCCGGTCGCGTGCAGGACGTAGGACACCGAGCCCGAGCAGTCGTAGCCGGAGTCGTGGAAGGAGCGGTGCCCGCCGCCGTAGCGGTACGGCAGCGCCGCGATGCGATCGGCCGCCGCGACGGCGCGCAGCACGGCCGCCGGCGGCCCGCCCAGCCGTCCCGGCCCTCCGCGCAGGTGAGCGCGCTTGAGCACCGGATGGCGCCCGGCCACGCCGAGCGCCGACCACGTCGCCGGGCCCACGACGGCGTCGGCGGTGAGCCCGTGGGCGCGCTGGAACGCGCGTACGGCCCGGGCAGTCCCGGGCCCGAACACGCCGTCGGCCGCGACGCCGAGGCGAGCCTGGAGCAGCGCGACGCTTGCCCCACGCGTGCGCACGCGGCCGCCACCGGCGCTGGCGGCGCGCGCATGGCGGCGCAGGCTGCGCCGGATCATCCGCCATGTGCCGGCGCCCACCACGCCGTCGGCCGGAAGGCCGTGGCGGCGCTGGAAGCGGCGCACCGCGTGCAAGGTCGTGCGCCCGAAGACCCCGTCGTCGGCGAGATGCAGGGCGCGCTGCAACTTGGCCACGGAGCGACCGCGATCGCCGTGGTGCAGCGTCGGGAGTGCCTGCGCGTCGGCGGCGAAGAGCCCGCAGACGGCCAGCACGGCAGCCAAGCGAGGGATGTGAACGGCGCGGGGGACGGGCGTCGACGCTAGCAACGGAAATCCCTGCTCTATGCATGATTTCTTGCACCTCTCAGGCGCTGGCGACTCATGTCGATGCCCACCTGCTCGGAGAGCATGCGCTGCGGGTAGCCCGGCGCGGGAGCGGTCCAGCGCCCCAAGCGGGCCGTCTGCTCGTCGCTGAGCGCCACGCGCGTCGCCGGCAGGAGGTCCTCGAGGTGCTCGAGCGTGCGCGGGCCGATGATGGGGGCCGTCACGCCGTGCTGATGCAGGAGCCAGGCCAGCGCCACCTGGGGCACGGTGGCGCCGAGCTCGCCTGCCACTGCGCGGGCCTCGTCGACGGCGCGGAAGTTGCGCTCGGTGCCGCGCCGGTGCAGCGCTTCCTCGATGTCGTCGGTGGCATCGCCAATGCGGGTCCCCGGCAGCGGCTCGGCGTCGCGCTCGTAGCGCCCGGTGAGAAAACCGGCCCCGAGCGGCCCCCAGGGCAGCACGGCGAGGCCGGCCGCGCGGCAGAACGGGAGCAGCTCGACCTCGATCGAGCGCTCGACCAGCGAGTACTGCGGCTGGAGGGAGACGAACGGCGAGAGGCCTGCATGCTCCTGGACCGCCACCGACCACGCGAGCAGCCAGGCGGGGAAGTTGGACGCCCCAAGGGCGCGGACCTTGCCGGCGCGCACCAGCGCGTCGAGCGCTTCGAGCGTGTCCTCGATCGGCACGTCGGGGTCGGGCCCATGCACCTGGTAGAGGTCGATGACGTCGATCCCGAGGCGGCGCAGCGAGGCGTCGCACGCGCGCGCGATGCGATCGGGGTGCAGGCCGGAGCCGCCGGGATCGGAGACCTGCATGCGCACCTTGGTGGCGACCACGACCTCGGAGCGGTGGCGCGCCAGCCACGGCGCGAGCGTCTCCTCCGAGGCGCCGTCGCCATAGACGTCGGCGGTGTCGAGGAAGTTGTGGCCCGCCGCGAGGTACGCGTCGAGGATCCGATGGGCCTCGTCGCGCGGCGTCGTGCCGCCCATCAGCATCGTGCCCAGGGCGAGACGGCTGACGCGTAGCGGCCCGAGGTCGACCAGCTCCATGCAGCGCTCCTTTCCCGTGCAGCGGCCCGCGTGAACCGTCCGGCGGCGCGGGGATCATGCTCCGCACCCGGCATGGCCGCCGCCGACTTCACCACGCGCATCGTCCTTCGCACCGTCCTGGTCGTGGTGAGCGTCCTGCTCACGCTCTACGTCATGTACCTGCTGCGCAAGCCGTTGGGCTGGATCGTCATCGCCACCTTCCTCGCCGTGGCGATGTCCGGCCCGGTGAACTTCCTGGAGCGCTACGTGCGACGCGGCGTGGCGATCCTGCTGTCCTACCTGGCGCTTCTGGCCATACCGATCCTGCTCGCCGCCATCCTGGTGCCGCCGATCGTCAACGGCGTGAACGACCTCGCCGCCAAGGCGCCCGAGTACGCCGCGCAGGCGCAGACCTTCGTCCAGAAGAACAAGCGGCTGCGCAAGCTCGAACGTGACTACGGCGTCATCAGCCAGCTCGAGGAGCAGGCCAAGAAGCTGCCGGCGAAGGCGGGAACCGCCGCGGGGACGCTCAAGGACGTCGGCCTGGGGGTGGTGAACTCGATCTTCCAGGCCGTGACGATCATGATCCTCTCGATCTTCATGGTCGCCAACGGCCGAAGATGGGTGAGCCGAGCCATCGAGCTCCAGCCACCGGAGCGCGCGGCGCGCCTGGAGCGGGCCGTCGACCGGATCGCCCGCGCCGTCGGCAACTACGTCGGCGGCGCCATCGCCCAGGCCGCCATCGCGGGGATCACGGGCTACATCGTCATGAGGATCCTCGGTATCCCCTTCGCGGGGCCGCTGGCCGTCCTGGTCGGCGTGGCCGACCTCATTCCGCTCGTCGGGGCCACCATCGCCGCGGTGCTGGTCGGCATCGTCACGCTGTTCGCCGACTTCCCCCTCGACACCGTCATCTGGACGATCTGGGCCATCGTGTACCAACAGCTCGAGAACACCGTCATCCAGCCTCAGATCCAGCGCCGCGCGGTCAACCTCAACCCGTTCGTGGTGCTGGTCTCGGTCCTGTGCGGCTCGACGCTCTTCGGCGTCCCCGGCGCGCTGCTCGCCATCCCCGCGGCCGCCTCGCTGCAGATCGCCGTCACCGAGTGGTGGCAGCTGCGCCAGTCGGCTCGCGCCGAGCTGGTGACCGATCCCTGACCGGCGTGGCCTAGAAGTCCTCGGGGAGGATGTGCCCTTCGTGCAGCGCGAGGGCGAAGCGGTCGATCCGCTCGAGCTCGAGCGTCACGGCCAGCGCGTCGGCGGCCGCCTCCATCTGCGCGCTGTCGTGGTCGAGCGCCCGGTCCAGCGCGACGAGCTCCGGCGCCTGGTGCAGCGCGATCGACGACCAGCCGCAGTTCACGCACTGAAGCTCGACGACGAGCTGGCCGTCGTCCTGCGCGGCCAGGACGTCGCGCGGCGCGACGAACGGCTGGTGACAGGTGGGGCAGGTGCGGAGCTTGCACCTGGAACGGGTGGACTGGAACCGGCGTCGCATGGTGCTGACAACGCGGGCGACGCGCTCGTCTTGCGGCAAGATTCCGGTGCTGCGGCAGGCTTAGGCTCGCTTCAGCTGGCCTTGTTGGGGGATTGAGCGTCCGTGCCGATACTGAGCCATGGCCCTCGAGCTCACCACCGACCAGGTACGGACCATCGCGCGGCTGCGGCGGCGCTGGCCCCGGGCGGAGTTCCGCATCCACCGGCGCACGGGCGCCGTGATCATCGAGGTCCGCGAAGACGGCCGCACCCTGTCGCTGACCCGCTTCGACGCCGCCGGTCACATCGAGAACGAGCGCCGCTTGGCCTGGGCCGCCTAGGCACGCGGTCGTGCCAGCCGCACGCCAGGTGCGGAAGCCGCCGGGCGAGCCCGAAGCTCGCCCGGCGCCGCCCGGTCATGGATCACCGCTGAACTGCTACGTCCCAGGACTTGTGTCTGGGCCTGGGTGGCGTCGACACTCCCGACCACCGAGGCAGGCCGCCGGCACGAGGCCGGCGCGGAACCCGATCGGGCGCCACGAAGGGCACCCTGGCCGAGTGGGCGATCCGCCGGACCCCAGAGGCTAGCGAGCCTCGGCAGAGGCGTGGCGCCCGGCCCGTGGATCCGGGAGCGGCGTCAGGAGCGCCTCGATCCGCTCGCGGTGCGCTTCGAGGTGCGGCGGGAGGATGATCGCCGAGCCCAGCTCCTCGAGGGTCAGGCCGTCGACCGTGAAGCCGGGGCCGTCGTCGGCGATCTCGAAGAGCACGCCGCTGGGCTCGCGGAAGTAGATCGAGTGGAAGTAGTGGCGGTCGACGATGCCCGACGTCAGGATGGCCGCCTGGCGAAGGTGCTCGTCCCAGCGCGGGTGCTCGTCGACCGTGGTGCCCCACGCGACGTGGTGCACCGTGCCCGCGCTCTGGCGTCCGGGCTCTTGCGGTGGGGTCTCGTAGGAGATGGTGGCGCCGCGGGCGTCGCCGCGCAGCTCCCAGACGTCGTCGCCCAGCGCGCGGGCGCCGAGGAGGCGCTCGAGGACCGGGGCGCTGTCCTGCGGCGCCGCGCTGTAGGCGCGCACGCCCTCGAAGCCCTGCAGCGCGTGCTCGGCCGGCACCTCCGGATGCTCGGCGGCGAGCGGCGCGTCGCCGGCCGTGCTCACCGCGAGCTCATGGCGCAGGCCCTCGGGATCGGCGAACGTCAGGCGATCGCCCTCGCGCTCGGCGGTGATCCCTTCGGCCCCGAGCCGCTGCTCCCAGAAGTCGAGGGCATCGCGCGAGCCCACGCGCCACACGATCGTGTGCACCATCCCGGCACCGGGACGCCCGGGGATGGCATGGGGGTACTCGAAGAAGGTCAGCTCGGACCCCGGCCGGCCGCGTTCGTCGGCGTAGAAGAGGTGGTAGACGCTCGGGTCGTCCTGGTTGACGGTCTTGGCCACCAGTCGCAGGCCGAGGACGCGGGTGTAGAAGTCGACGTTGCGGGGTGCGTCCCCGGTGATCGCGGTGATGTGATGGATGCCTTCGAGGCGCACGGTCGCTCCGATGCTTGGTGTAAGTAGTTGCGCCTACAACTATATCAGTACCCGAGCGTCTTGAAGCTGATCCGCTCGCAATGGCGGATCCTGTAGCCCGGCTTGCTGCGATGGCTGATGAACAGCGTGTCGCGCCCGCTGCCGCAGTCGATGCTTCCGCGCCCGAAGTGCGCATGGATGGTGTCGTTGCCGGGGCCGGCGACGATGATGTTGCGCCCGTGGCTGGCGTAGATGAAGTCCGACCCGGTGCCGCCGTAGAGGTGGTCGACCTGCGCGGTGCCCTGTCCGGAGGGCTTGTAGTCGCCCCAGATGACGTCGGCGCGGCCGCGTCCATAGATCGTGTCGGAGTCGTGACCGCCCAGGAGCTCGTCGCTGCGCGCCGTCCCAGTGATCCTGTCGTTGCCGTCGTTCTTGTTGATCTTCAGCTTGCCGTCGATCCTGGGCCAGCCCTCGTGGCTCGTCTGAGCGGCGGCGGGGCCGGTGGCGGCGGCGATGAGGGCCAACGTGCTCATGGTGGCGATGGAGATACGTCGAACAGGCATGCCTCCAAGCGTGCCCGAAGTCGCGCCGGGCATGCGCCACCCAACGATCGTCCAGCCTGAGGGCGCGTCTCAGCTTGTGCGCTCGGCGTGGGCCGCGGCCGCGACGGCGATGAGGTCCACGCAGGTCTCGAGCGCCAGCGCGGTCGAGTCGAGCACGAGGTGGTAGAGCGACAGGTCGCGCGCGTCGACGTCGTAGAACTGACGTACGTAGGCCTCGCGCGCGCGATCGGTCTCACGGGCGTGCCGCTCGGCGGTCTCGCGATCGATCCCCTCCAGGCGCATCGCGTGCTCCAGCCGGCGATCGCGCGGGCCGTCGAGGCGCACGTGGAGAGCGTTCGGCACGTCGCGGAGCACCACGGCGGCCGCGCGCCCGAGGACGACCGCGTCACCGCGCGCCGCGTGCTCGCGGATGACCTCTTCGGTTACGGTGAGATACGAGCGCTCGTCGAGAAGCTCGGGCGGCGGCGTGCTCGCGGAGAACGCCTGCGCGGCCGGCGCGAAGCGCTCGAGCAGGCGCTCGAAGGCGCTGCGCCCGGCCTCGTCATGGGCGATGGCCTCGGAGAGCGGCACGGCCAGGCGCTCGGCGACCGCCACGGGGATGGCGCGATCGAGGAAGGGTACGCCGAGCCGGCGCGCGAGCTGCGGGCCGATCTGGCTGCCACCGGCGCCGTACGAGGCGGAGATCGTGACGAGCGGCATCGCTTCATCTTCCCGCCGCTGGCCCGCGCATGGACTCGCGCCCCCATAGCTACGTATGATAGGATTGAGCCTATGTCGGATAGCCTTATGACCCGCATCTCGCGCCTCGGCTTCGTCAACGCCTACCTCGTCCGTGAGGACGACGGGCTCACCCTCGTCGACGCTGCGCTCCCGCGCAGCGCGAACGCCATCCTCACGGCGGCCGAGAGGCTCGGGGCGCCGATCGTCCGCATCGCGCTCACCCATGCGCACGGGGACCACATCGGCTCGCTCGACGAGCTGGCGGCGGTGCTCGGAGATGCCGAGGTCCTCATCTCGGCGCGCGATGCCCGGCTGCTGCGCAAGGACAGGTCGCTGGACCCGCGCGAGCCGCCGAGCAAGCTGCGCGGCAGCTATCCCGGCGCGCGCACTCGGCCGACCCGTACGCTGAGCCCGGGGGAGAGCGTCGGCTCGCTCGAGGTCGTGGCGGCGCCGGGGCACACGCCCGGGCACGTCGCCTTCCTGGACCGGCGCGATGGCACGCTCTTCTGCGGCGACGCGTTCTCGACGCTCGGTGGGGTGGCCACCGCGGCGAAGGCCAACCCGCGCTTCCCGCTCGTGGCCATGGCGACCTGGGACCGCCCAACCGCGCTGGCCACTGCGCGCGCGGTGCGCGCGCTCGAGCCGGCACGCCTGGCACCAGGCCACGGGCGCGTGGTCGAGGAGCCCGGGGTGGCCATGGACGTCGCGATCGCCAAGGCGTCCTGATGCCGCGGATGGGGCTCGACGCCACTCGCGTCGTCGACGTGGCGTGCCAGATCGCCGATGCCGACGGGCTCAGCGCGGTAACGCTGGCGCGGGTCGCCGGCGAGCTCGGCGTGCGCGCCCCCTCGCTGTACAACCACGTCGACGGACGCGACGGCCTGCAGCGCGCCATCGCGCTGCGCGGGGTGCGCGAGCTGACCGCCGTGCTGCGCGACGCCGCGGTCGGACGCTCGGGCACGGACGCGCTCGTGGCCGCCGCGCGGGCCTACCGCGCCTACGCGCTCGCGCATCCCGGCCGGTACGCGGCGACGGTGAGCGCGCCCGCCGCGGACGACGCCGAGCACCTTGCCGCCGCGGGGGAGACGGTCGACGTGCTGCTCGCGGTGCTGCGCCAGTGGGATCTCGAGGGCGACGACGCGATCCATGCGGTGCGCGCGCTGCGCAGCGCCGTGCACGGCTTCGTCGCGCTCGAGACCTCCGGCGGGTTCGGGATCCCGCTTGACCTCGACACCTCCTTCGAGCGCCTCGTGGCGACGCTCGCGGCGGGCATGGAGCGCTCGACCTAGGGCCGGCGGCGGCGTCAGCGCACGCGGGCGCCGGCAAGGACCTTCTTGGGCGGGATGACGCTCAGCGTCCAGTTGCGCTTGCCGTGGCGCTCGGCGTAGCCGAGCTTGTCGAGCCGCTTGCAGACCACGGGGCAGCGCTTGCAGCGCGGGTCGCTCTGGCAGCAGCGCTTCTTGGCCTTGATCGACTTGGCCATCGTTAGGGGAGCCTAACGGAAAACGCCGACTCGCGTGGTCGGAGTTGCCCAGATCCGTCGCGCCGTCAGCCGCTGCGCGCCGACGCGGCCAGGGCGGCCAGCGGCGCGCCCCAGTCGTCGAGCGACATCGAGGGTGGGGGGACCTTGTAGCCGATGCTCAGGTTCACGCCGATGTCACCGAGCGCCCACTTGGCGAACGTCTCGGCGAAGCGCTCGTCGCGGTTGGCGCACGCGCCCATGTTGCCCTGATCGCAGCCCCAGCCCGCGGGGATGCCGGCGTCCAGCGCGTCGGTGATCGCACCGGGCAGGAGGGCGTGGTCGACGACGTGGCCAAGCTCGTGCAGGACCAGGCGCTCGATCCCACGCTCGCCGTAGCGCCGCGAGGCGACCCCGAGGTCGAGC